>JAIFLN010000055.1 GCA_020049045.1 Spirochaetota bacterium
CAAAAGGGTTTTCTTAGAAACAATCTATGAACAAGTTGCACAAGAAAAGGAATTTTCTGAACTTCAGTTTCAAAGACTAGACATTTTGATTGCTCGTTCAGGTAAGTTGACAAGTGTTTCAGGACCATGGGAAAACCTTACGGCTTTCATGACAATTCAAGCTCCGCTAATTCCATTTGGTGAATTTTCCAGAAGTCATGGATTCGCTACTTTTACTCAAGACCATGATGAAATTTTTCGTAGACAAAATTTAGTTTCCAAAGTAGCTACAATAATTCAAGAAGTTGAAATCTCTGACTTGCAACCAGATTTGAGCGATTATTCGTCTCATTTTCAAAGATATGTATATACAGATAAGGCTGGAAACCAAGTTACTATTCAGAGTCCATTAACGAGAACTGTTATTGACACTCTTTCAAGAAATTTGGTTCAAAATGGGCTTTCTCGCCAGATTCAGATTGATAATTCTACTGAATTGAAGACTACATTCATGATTCAGAAAATTCAAGATATTTTTCTTCCTTCAATTACACTGAGCTTAGCTTTAGAATACTGGAACAAAAGTCTGGCTGACATAGAGGTGGTCTTGGGGAGTCATGTTCTCATTCGAAAACCTGAAATATTCAATATTGAATCAGGGAAATGGATTGGAGCTCCCTACACAGAAGTTCGTATTCCTATCGACTTTCAAGGTGCTATGACAATTAACTTCATGGGACCTCGTTCTTCAGAAAATGGTGCAGAGTATCAAACTTTTCCCGTTAGAAGCTATTCAAGTTATGCTACTAGGGCTCCCTCAGCAATTAGGGAGTCTTGGCCTGAATCAAGACAATTGTCGGGAAAGGTTGTCATGATTGGTCCTTTTTCTTCAGGAGTAGCAGATGATGAAAAGAATACTCCTCTAGGTCAAATGTACGGTGTAGAGATTCACGCAAATGCGCTGAATACTATATTAATGCAGAAATTTTTAAAAACAGTTCCAACCTATTTGTCAATTCTAATACTATTCGTTTCTATCATTCTCGTCGCGTTCTTAGCCAGTCGCTATTCGACGCTATTATCCTTGATTGTGATGTTTTTGTTAGTTTTATCAAGTTTCTTCTTAGTAATATTTTTGTTCGATTCTTACTCAATAGTCTATCCTTTTAGCTCCCTTCTAGCAGGGATATTTATTACTTTTCTATTGGTTGTAGTTTATAGAGCTTTAACTGAAGAACGTGAAAAGCAAAGAACTAGAGCGATTTTTAGTAAATATGTAAGTCCTGATGTAGTTACTGAGCTGCTCTTGAATCCTCCTGAATTAGGAGGTGTGGACAAGGAATTGACTGTACTCTTTTCTGATATTCGAGGCTTTACATCACTATCAGAAGGTATGACACCTCAAGAGCTTGTCAATCATTTGAATCTATATTTAACTGCTATGACTGATATTATTCATGAGTTCAGTGGTACACTTGATAAGTACGTTGGTGATGAAATTATGTGTTTTTGGGGAGCTCCACTTGAACAGAAAGATCACGCAAAACTTGCTTCGATGTGTGCGCTAAAAATGATAGAGAAGTTAGAAGCTATGAATAGAGAGTGGCCTGATAATCGAAAGATTCGTATTGGTATAGGCTTAAACTCTGGTGTTATGACCGTTGGCAACATGGGTTCACAAGGAAGAATGAATTATACATTGATGGGTGATAATGTGAATCTTGGTGCTAGACTAGAAGGTACGAATAAAGAGTATCTCACAAGTATAATCATAAGTGAGAGTACATATTCTCACATTCGAAATTCTGCTATTGTCCGAGAATTAGATAATATTAAGGTGAAAGGTAAAAATCGATCTGTTCTAATTTATGAATTATTGGATCTAGAGAAAGAAGAAGAAAATCCTCGAATCACGTCTAAATGAAACCTTCAAGTCGCTATTTTATTCTATACACTATTTGTTTCATTTGCAATTCTTGTGGATTAGAAGTCATATCTACGCTATCAGAACCAAATATATCTTATTTAGATGCGACGCTGGTTACTTCTACAAGCCTCTCACTCATACATAATACTGCATCATATGATGGAACTGATTTCCAAGGCTACGAAGTATATTACAAGATCTATTCGGGAAGTGGATTCAGTGAATTTTCTCGTTTGATTTCAGACAGAGATGTACTGGCTTTGAGTCCAAGTATTAATCGATTGACAGCGATCTTAGGTTATTCAAGATTAACAAATTCTCAAGATAATTCAGCTTCTAGTGCAAGGCTTGTAGAGGACTTGTTAATTTCTTCTTTACCCCTGAATGCTCGAATTACAATTGATTTTGGTCCTATATTACAACTTAATACTCCTCTCAATACTCAACCATTATTTCTTGTAAATGGTTCACTCGCAAGCAGACCGTATCTCTATAGGACTTCTTCTCTTTCTGGAACGCAAAATCAAAGTTTTGGTTCATTAAAGACAGCAGTACGAAAAGAAATTGATATGCACTCTTGGACAAAAGACAATCAGTACGAAGTTAATATGTTTATTGTCGCCTACGGTTTTACTCCTGCGCTTGAGCCTATATACTCAAAGCCAGTTCCATGGGGTGTAATACGAACAATTCGATAACTATTGGAGAGTGAATTTTCGATGATCTATAATATGTTAACACTTAGTATTCAGCTACTCCTTATAGGTTTCCTAGTTGCTGTTATAGCACACTTCATTTTCTCAAGAGGCCGTTCGCAGTTATTTATGATTGAGTTAACATTAAGTGTCGTTGGTGCTTTCATGGGGACACTCTTAGAAGTTCTGATCAGACACTATTGGAACATTCCTCTAGTATTTCATTTATTTTATCAATTTCTCATTCCACTTGGAGTTTCAATCTTAGTAGTTGTTGTTTATAGAATTGCTAATGGTTTCAAAGAATAGACCTACTTTAGTTCGTATAATGAATATTTGGTCTACTTAATTATCGTTCCTAGAAACGGAATCTGCGATAATAGATATTCATAGTAATTCCTATTGCTAAGCTGCCCGCTAACAGAGACGAACCACCATAAGAAAGAAAATATAAAGGAATACCTGTTACAGGCATAATACCGATAGTCATTCCCACGTTTATTAGAACATGTGTAAAAAACATTCCGACAAAACCTGCTATTACCAAAACTCCATAAGAATCTTTTATTGCATTCATAATATAAAGCATCCTAAAGAGTAGTAGCAAAAAGAAACCAAAAACCAATACGGCTCCTAGAAAGCCCCACTCCTCTCCAAGTATACTGAAAATGAAATCTGTACTCTGCATCGGGAGAAAACGATAATGACTCTGTGTGCCCAGAAGAAAACCTTTTCCAGTTAGACCACCTGAACCTATAGCTGTCATTGATTGAATTAGGTTCCAACCAGATCCCTTGGGGTCTACATTTGGATCAAGAAATACGATAAATCGCATAACCTGGTAATCCTTGAGTACATCGCGAAGTAGATAAGCAGTAATTAGTGATATAAGCAATACTGAGAATATATAAGTTATCCAGTAATATATTCTTTGTTTATATTTTCGGTATCCAAATATCGCCAATGAAATGATTAGTGTGCAACTGAAAGCAACTACTAAAATAATTCTTGTGTCAAGTAAAAGACTGCCTATTCCATTGGTATCGTTATAGATAATGCTTTCTACAAAAGGAATCAATGCTAAGATTACTGAGAGTATACCGATAAATGCAAAATAGAGTACATGCCTAACTTTTCCTCCTGCCATAAAAATCATAAGAAGAAAAATCGGAATAAATACAAGAGTTGTTCCCGTATCTGGCTGTCTTAATATTAATACCATTGGTATTGCAATAATTAAGAAAGCTTGCAGAAATACTCTCCAATTCTGCACTTCTGCTCTTTTATTTGCAAGAAATCTTCCTAAGAAAAGAATCGTAGCTATCTTCGAGAATTCTGACGGTTGACCACCTAATCCCCAAATTCCAATCCAAGCTTTAGCGCCATTAACAACTTTGCCAAAAAGTAAAGTTAGTACTAGCAAAATTAAGAAAAAAAGATAGATCCAAAAGCTGAGATCTCGAAGTAAATTATAGTTAAGATAACTAAAAGAAATTAGAAAGAAAACACCAACAAGTGCCCATAACAATTGCTTGAGGTACTCATTTGTAATCAAAATTCCATTTGAGTTGACTCCACTAGACAGAATGAAAAGTATACCTATTGTAGTCAGTCCTAAAACAGCAAACGCCAGCAATGGATCAATTGTAAGCAGTGATTTAGAACGTTCATTACTCATAGTCCACTCATATACCAGGGACGCAATTCCTGGATAACTTGTTCATATGTTTGATTGGAGAAGATACCATGAAAGATTAGGTCAGCTGCTTTAGGAGCCCACCACTCCCAAGTATTTGATTTCTCAACCTGAACAACAACCACAATTCTCTTTGAAAGATCAGGTTCATCCCACGGACCATAAGCAACAAACCATGAATGATTAGAGGACCCCTTGGAGCCGTCTTCAGCAGTACCTGTCTTGCCAGCAATTTTTACACTTTTTGTTGTGATGACTACGGCGGCTGTTCCTTCCGAAATGACACCTCTCATGTCATTTTGTACTTGTGTCCAAACCTCAGGTGTTACAGTCGATTCGTAAAGAACTTCAGGAACACTTTCTTGAAGTTCTCCAGTAACTGAATCAACAATACCTTTTACCAGATGTGGACGAAAAACTTTTCCAGAATTGGAAACCATTGCCACTGCATTAGCCATTTGAATTGGGCTAACCTGAAGATAACCTTGCCCTATTGATGTATTTACAGTGTCACCACCTAACCAGGGATAGTTAAGACTCCTTTCTTTCCATTTAGGTGTAGGAACTAATCCAGCAATCTCACCTGGAAGATCTATACCTGTGATTTGACCAAGACCAAATCGTTTAGAATAGTCATCAATTCGATCAATACCAAGATACTCCAGACCAGCTGTATAGTAATATATATTACAAGATTGAGCTAAAGCCCTTGAAAGATTGACAACACCATGTCCAGTCAATTTATTACATTTAAAAATCCGGTCTCCAACCTCTACAGTACCAGTACAAACAAATGTTCTATTGGGATCTAATACCTTATCTGACAATATAGCAGTAGTCATAATAACCTTAAAAGTAGAACCTGGAGGATAAGTCGATTGTATAGTTCTATTTAAAAAAGGAAATGTAACATCAGTCTGAAGTCGAAGATATTCCTGATTTGCCTCATCAGTATAAAATTTATTTGGGTCGAAATATGGATAAGAAACCATTGCAAGAACTTCACCAGTTGAAGGCTGTAGAACAACTACCGAACCCATGCGTTTGCCTAATGATTTCTCTGCTAGTAATTGAATATCTTGATTGATCGTAAGTACAATATCCTTTCCAGATTCAGGTATAATCTCTTCTTTTACAGAAGTGCCGACATTACGACCATTAACATCTACAGTTCTAAACCGCGTGCCTTCCTTGCCCCTTAAAACTAAATCAAACCGTTTTTCTATGCCGCTTTTTCCAACTACACTTCTTAAACCATAACCTTGATTGTATAAAACTTGTAGTTCATCTTGTGTAATGTTGCCTACATATCCTACAACATGTGCAAGAGAACCAATATCTCTATAATTTCTAATCGGGTTACTTTCCCATGTCACACCCGCAAAATCAGATAAATTCTCAGCAATTTTTCTAACTGTACCATAATCGACAGCCTTTTTTAGCTCAATCGCTTGATATGAAGTATATAGGTTTGTAGGAACCCTTTTTTCAACTTCTGTAAAAGGAATTTTAAGCAACACAGCAAGACGCGAAAGAATTAATGGTATCATTTCTTTGGAAATTTCTGCTGGATTGAAATTTACTTGAAAAGAATCAGAGTTAAGAACTAAAGGTGCTTTATGAGATCGATCGAATATTTCCCCTCTTTTCGCAGGAACCGACACTGACCTTTGTGAGAACGAAGTAGCATCTTGACTAAACTTTCCAGTATTCACTACCTGCATAACAAACAATTGCCCTAGATATGCAAGAAATACCAACGAAATAACTATACCGGTAAAGACAATTCTGAGTTTCTTCCCTTCAGATGAAAATTGACCTTGATCAGACACCGAAACCTCTTCTTTGGTTCTGAAAACGTTCTTTAGACCAGGAATAAAGCCAGAAAATCAATGGTGACATTAATAGATTAATAAAAAGTTGAAAAAGCAATCCCAGGTGTAAGAATGATGAGATTGGTTGATCCAACCTAAATAGTAAATTAAGGAGAAGTCCCCCAAAAGAATCATATGCTGTAGCCATAAGCCCTAATAAAATTGGCATGAATAATGGATCAAAATAAACTTTCCCGCTACCTAGACCGAATAAATACCCCGCCAGTGAGAATAAAAATGCGTGATAACCTAATGGTGCAAGCGATACAACGTCTACAATTATGCCTAAAATGAAACCTACGCTTTGGCTAACTAAACTGCCATTCTGAGTTGCTAGAATCACAAATACTAGAAAAAGTACATTTGGCTTGATTCCCCACAAAGCCAAATAACTTAGTACAGTTGTTTGAAATAACAGAAGTAAACCTAGTATTAATAGAGCCCAGAGTGCTGAACGAATCACGGATCAGACCTCAAAATATTCAAATACTCCAGTTTACTGAAATCTAAAACTGGTGACAGATCAATTTCCAATGAATTCAAATATTCTTTGGAAGTGACTGTCTTCACTCGTCCAATCAGGATATCAGCAGGATAGAGAGAATCAGTTCCAGCAGTGACCACCAAATCACCAATATGCACATCATTCTGTGCTGACTTTTTTACATAAGCCAAAGACAGGATTTCTTCATTATTGCCCTTACCTGTTACTAAACCTTCGTTTCTGGTGCTTTCAATGCGAGCAGAAATAAATAAATTTGCATCCAGGATTGGTTGAATTACGGAAGTAGTTAATCCAACTTCAGAAACCTTACCTACCAAACCCATAACATCTGCTTGAGTTGCAACAACCGGCATGTTCTTTCTAATTCCATCTAGATAACCTTTGTTTACAATTAGTGTTGAATACACCCTTGATGGATCTTTTCCAACAATCTCAACAGGAACATTGAAATACGGTAAACTTTGATGAAAAGATAATTGCTCTCTAAGTCTCCTGTTCTCTTCTCTCAACTGGACAAGAGTTCTTTCGTTTCCTTCATATTTTTTTACTAATTCAACAGATTTTTCATATCGTTTCTGCAAATCAGAAAGATCTGCAATAGAAGAACCAAATTTACCTGTGGCATGAATTGAACCAGAAACAATACCTTGAAAAAATCCAAAAATACTTAAACCAATTTCTTGAGGTTTTGCAACACCAGGAGTTCCATTGAATAGAATTAACAATGAGGAAATGATTAAAAAAAAAGCAAGTAGTAGACCCCGGCGGTAACGTTCAGCCAGCTGCCGTAGGGGGGAGCCGGCTGAACTCATGAATTGATATTGTTATATAAGTTTCTAGTATTATTCAATTTTGCTTGGTCAAAATACATACCTGCACCTAAAGCTACGCAATATAGAGCATTCTCTGCCAGAAAAACAGGAACGCCAGTTTCTTTTGCCAATAGTTTTGGAAGTCCTTTCAATAATGATCCCCCACCCGTCATGACAATACCACGTTCAACAATATCCGCAGCTAACTCAGGTGGTGTCTGTCCAAGCGTTTTCTTAACTTCTTCAATAACAACATTGATAGGTTCCTGCAGAGCTTCTCTCACCTCAATAGAATCAATTTCCAGACGTCTTGGAAGTCCTGTAATTGCATCCGTACCCTTTATCTCCATCTTTTCAATTGTCTTATCGGGTGCAGCATTTCCTATCTCTATTTTAAGTTTCTCGGCAGTATGTTCACCAATGATTAGATTGTGAACATTTCGAACATGTTTAATAATCGCTTCATCAAATTCATCACCACCAAGTCGAATTGCATTAGTAACTACCATTCCACCTAATGAAATAACCGAGATTTCTGTTGTACCCCCACCTATATCGCAAACCATATGTCCTGCCGGTTCGAAAATTGGGATATCCGCTCCAATCGCTGCTGCCAGAGATTCTTCAATAATCTTGACCTCACGCGCCCCTGCTTTGTAGGCCGATTCTTCAACAGCACGACGTTCTACCTCTGTAATGCAGGAAGGTACACCGATAACCATACGAGGTCGTACAAACCAACGCTTAGGAAGAACCTTTCCAATAAAATAACGAATCATTTTTTCTGTTGTTTCTAAATCAGCTATAACACCATCTCTGAGCGGGCGAATTGCAATAATCTCACCTGGAGTTTTCCATAACATATGTTTAGCTTCCGTTCCTACTGCAACCACTCGTTTTGTACCACGTTCAACAGCAACCACTGAAGGTTCGTTGATCACTATTCCTTTTCCTCTCAAATAGATTAGAGTATTACAGGTTCCTAGGTCGATACCGATATCAGAAGAAAAAGCAGAAAAAATATTATTGAATGAACTCATTAAAATCCCCCAAAGTTACACCGAAAAAGTAGCATAAAGTCCCTAATTAAACAATCTCTGATTCGCGTTGAAATGTAGTGGATCGATTTTAAAAGCTTTTCGCCATTCCGCTCTAGCTGCATCTTTGTTTCCTTGGTTTAGCTCAATTTCCCCTAAGTAAAAATGAGCATCAGCGGAATTAGGATTTTTATCAAGGATAACAAGATATTCAGCCTGGGCTAAAGAGAACTGTTTCGATTTTGTGAATATTTCGCCAAGTAAAAATCGGCAACGCTGCTCAAGTGCTCTATCGCGTGTTTTATCAATCGACATTCGAAGAAAACGGATAGCCTCATCAAATTTTTGCATTTGAAAATATGTCTGACCTAGGGTCCAAAGTAGCAAATCAGATGGTGTTTTCTCCACAGCTTTCAAGAAATATTCACTAGCCTCCTTGAACCTTCCAACTAAAGAGTAGGCGAGACCAAGGTACTCATTCATATCAGTGGCGAAATAGCCAAGCTCTCTGGCTTTTGTAAGATGCAGAATGGAAAGATCAGCGTAGAATTTACTCTTGTGGAAGTAGGCTTTGCCGAGGATGTAGTGAATTTCTGGTTCTAAGGGAGTATTTGGTAGTAGAAGAGCTTTTCGAAGTAGTATGATCGCCTGATTAATAAGAGGCAACTTTTTCTCAACAGATATTTCGGCAACACCTTTATGAAATGCGGCGAAACCAGAAAAAACCAAAGTCCCTGAATCAAGTGGTATCCGTTTTAGTTCTTCTTTACCATTTGCGAGAATTTCATCATAGCTACCATTATTCCATAATTCCAACACGTTGACTTGAGTAGGACCTACTGTGATTTGATTACTAAAAGCCGCTGTAATCCAGTAAATCAATAACGATAAAAGTACTACTGAAGAAGCAACAAGTAAGATCTGCGTGAGAAACGGTAATGGCCGGGATGGATGAGAAGAACTGTGTCGTTTCATAAAAAAACAGGCAAGTCGATAAGCCGGGTTCTGTCATGGGATTTATTAATAAATCCCATGGATCATCATCTATCTTAGTCATACCTTGCGATATGACTTAAGTGCAACCGACCCGTAACGAAAGACGAGCCATCTCGTTACTGCTTGATTTTGCTCCTGACGAGGTTTACCATGCCAAATTAGTTGCCTAATTTGCGGTGGGCTCTTACCCCACCATTTCACCCTTACCTTTACCTTAACCACTTGGCTTAGGAAAAGGCGGTATATTTTCTGTGGTACTATCTGTCGCTTCACAGCGCCCGGGAGTTACCCGGCATCATGCTCTCCGGAGCCCGGACTTTCCTCCGCCAGAAAACCTGACGGCGATGACCTGACTTGCCTGCCATACTCCTTTATTCTTCGTCGCCGTCTGCTTCTTCTTCTTCATCCACAAGTTCTGCCAATGAACCAGCCTCGATCTGATCACGCTTTGCAGGGTCCATCCCACTCTGAAAGTAGAGGATACGACTGCAATATGGACAAAATCGAATCTTATCCTGGTTTCTAACTTCGTTGACAAATTGACCTGGAAGGATGACATGACATCCAGAACAGCAACCGTTGATTACAGGAACAATACCTAAGCCTTCTTTATTTCGAATAATTCGTTCAAACTTGAACAAAATATCCTCATCCATACCAGGGGTAATATTCTTTTCTTCAGTCATTAATTCTACATGCCGATTCCGTTTTGAAGAACCTTCAGCCTGAATCTTGTCGCTTTCTTCCTTAAGTTCCTCTTCGTCAAGAGCTATCTGACGTTCTTGTTTTTCAAGTGTTAACAACAGGTCTTCTAGATCCTTTTCCTCTCTCTGAATATCTTTTCGTAAAATTTGTTCCTTTTCAGAGGCATCACGAATTTCCTTATCAAGTGCCTCATATTCTTTCTGAGTCTTGATCAGGTCCATCTGCTTCTCAAATTCCTCGCGCTTTTTTGTAGCATCGGACAACTCAATAATCATCCGTCTAACTTTAGCCTTTGCCTGCTCGCCCTGTTCATTACGCTCAATAAAGGCCTTTTTAGCTCTGTTAAGAACCTCGGTTTTTGTGACCAAGGCTTTGGGAATCTCGTTGATTTCCTTTTCCAGCTTGAACTTGGCATAGAGGATGTCCTGAAGGGTCCTCAACTTCTCAAAAGTGGCTTCCATGGGTGTCCTTTCTTAATTATCCAGATAATCACGCAGGGCACGGCTGCGGTTAGGCATCCGCAAACGTCTCAAAGCCTTAGCCTCAATTTGCCGAATGCGTTCTCGAGTCACGTTAAAATACAGTCCAACCTCTTCCAGTGTCAAGGAATACCCATCCTCAAGACCAAAACGCATCTTAAGAACTTCTTGTTCTCTAGGAGGAATGGTTGCCAACACTTTCTGCAACTGTTCTTGAAGAATCTTAAAAGCGGTCTGACTCGAAGGATTCTCCACATCCTTGTCTTCGATGAAATCTCCAAGGAGACTGTCCTCTTCCTCACCAATAGGAGTCTCGAGAGAAATTGGCTCTCTAGCAACACTTTTTACCGATTTCACCCGGCTTACTTGCCATCCGAGCCTCTCCGCAATTTCCTCGTCAGTTGGTTCACGTCCTAGGAATTGCATTAACTGTCGACTCTCTCTCACCACCTTGTTGATTTGCTCAATCATGTGAACTGGAACACGAATTGTTCGTGCTTGGTCACTTATGGAGCGGGTGATTGCTTGACGGATCCACCAAGTGGCATAAGTTGAAAATTTATACCCTTTCCGATATTCAAACTTCTCAACTGCTTTGATAAGACCAATATTTCCTTCCTGAACAAGATCGAAAAAGTGCAACCCTCGATTCGTGTACTTTTTGGCTATTGACACCACTAAACGAAGATTGGCTTTAATAAGTCGGTCTTTTGCCGTCTTCATCATGGTCTTCCCTGAGGAAATTTCATCAGCTTTGACCAAAATGTCGTCTATCGGTGCTTCAAATTCACACTCAAGTTGTTTTAGTTTCTTATCGGCTATTTGAATTTGACGTATTTTTTCTTTAATAGCATCACTAGTGAGACCTAATTTGGACTCTACCTCGTCTTTTTCTTCCGCGCTAGCAAGTTTACGTCCCAAATTACGAAGATCTCGCATATTGGCAACACGGAGGCGTCGTTCAATCTTGGACTGTTCTTTCTGGTACTTTTTTATTCGCCGTGCAGCATTGATAAATTTATCTGAGAATTTAGCAATCTCATCAGGATGAATATCAATCAGTTCAATTTCAGACAATAGCAAAATGCGCATTCTTGCCAATTCTTCATGGTCAAGAATATCTGTTCCAGTGGCTGTGAGCCGGTCCTTAAGATCCATGTAGCCACGGAGAGAAGCGCCAATGGTCTTTAATGGATCTTTATAAAACTGCGTCAGGCGTCGCTTTTCAGCGAGAAAGTCGGACAATTCTTTTTTGGATCTACCCATATCGTCTTTGGGTTCGCCTCGGCTAAGGGTCTCTTGTGCCAAGAATGCAAACTCGGGAATAATCATCCCCGAATTTTTGACGATTCTCTTGATTATGTTTTCACCATCTTCCATCTGTTTTGATAGAATCACTTCCATCTCTGCAGATAACAGATTCTCCTTTCCAATCTCCCTGAGATACAAACGGATGGGATCATCAATAGTTGCGTCTTTGTCGTTATAGTTCAACTTTTTCTTGAAGTCAGCCTCTGGGTCTATATCTTCTTCAGTCGTTGAAGTTTCATTACCAAACAGCTCTTCTTCAGATTCAAAGAGTTCTTCCTCATCTTCCTCTGCTGCAGCAGCTTCAAGGGGATCTTCTTCTTCGATCTGGACACCTTGTTTGGACAATAGTCCGAAGACTTCATCGAGTTTTTCAGTATTAACGAGATTTTCCGGAAGGAAGTCCTTTACCTCGTCAAAGGTAACGCTCCCTTTATTCTTTGCGAATTCTAAAAGGCGTACTACAGCCGGATCGTTGGCAACATCAGACATCAATCATTCCCCTTCAAACGGGAGATTTCTTCACCAAGGAACTTATGTTCCTGGAGAAGGCGGGTTCGTTCATCATCATTGGTTGCCCTCTCTAGGTGAACCATGACCTTCCGGCGATGAGCCAGAAGAGCTTTTTCTTTCATTTTCCGGATACCATCATGAACGAGCTGAGGAGCATGCGGCTGATATTCTCCTGACATAACGTCACGGATCAAATCAGCACCTAAAGCCTCATCGTTCAACCGTTCCAGGATCTGATCCAGAGGAAACGAGGTTTGCCCCTCACTTACTAACAACTCAAGAACTTCAAAAAGATGCTTACAGCGATCTTCCTCAAAGTCCTCGAC
The DNA here is from genome assembly GCA_020049045.1 of Spirochaetota bacterium. GTDB lineage: Bacteria > Spirochaetota > Spirochaetia > JABEVK01 > JABEVK01 > JAIFLN01. Next base: position 12,853 of record JAIFLN010000055.1, read on the forward strand.
GCTCAAGTCTCTCCGCAATACACCGAACAAATCCGGCGATGAAACAATGGCAACCACAACAGACCATTCAATAGTCCTTCCAAACCCCGAGTACTTTGGACGAGCCGCTTCTTTGCGGGCCTCCAAAGCTCGATCTGTTTTTGTGTGATCACCCTTCGTATAATCACCGATCAATGTGTCCTTCTGGACACCAAGGTATTCGGCCATCCTGTTTAGAAAAGTTTCCCTCTGGACACCATTATCCAATCGGGACAAAAAACTGAAAATCTCCCCTACAAATCCCCTCACCTCGAGGCCAGAACCCCGCGTATAGGAATTATAGCGAAAATCGAGAAGAAAATCAAAACCTTTCTGGGGAGAATCGAGGAGCTTTCGAACTGATTCGGGGCCTTCCCTTTCCAAAAGTTCTGATGGGTCCTTTGCATCTGGTGTACGGACAACAAAAGTCTCAAGATCAAGCGGTTCACAGATCTCGATGGCTTTCGAAGCTGCCCGCTGACCAGCCTCATCTGAGTCGAATAGACAGACAACAGCCTTGGCAACCCTCTTGATCAACCTTGCCTGTTCTTCAGTGAAAGAAGTCCCCAAAGGTGCCACTGCCCAATCGAGGCCAGCCTGATGAAGAGCGATAGCGTCCATATAACCTTCGCAAAGAATTACCTGTTGCTTCTCGCGAATTCTAGCAAGGGCTTTGTCCCAGCCATACAGCATGCGGCGTTTTTGAAATAGTGCCGTTTCTGGAGAATTGATGTATTTTGGTCCATCACCATGGAGAAGTCGCCCTCCAAAACCGGTGGTTTCGTGAGATGGGTACCTAATGGGAAAGAGAAGCCTCCCAGAAAAGAGAAAAGAATCTGGATTGTTTGTAGAGAAAAGCCCTGATTTAGCCAAAAAATTTGAATCGTATTTTCGATCAGTCAAAAATTTTTTCATCCATCCACGTTCTTTTAAAGCATAGCCTAGTTGAAAGCTTTCGATCATAGCTTTACTGACTCCTCGTTTCTCAAGAAGATCTCTTGCATTGGAGGCTTCGGGATGATTGAGAAGAAGATGATGAAATGTCTTGGTTAGACGGCCTAAGAGTTCAACCATGGCCATCCGTTCTTTATCTTCGGGTGTTTCCTCTACCTCAGGCATAATCACCCCGGCTTTGTCGGCCAGCTTGCGAACAGCCTCAGGAAAGGGCAAATGTTCGAGCTTCATCAAAAAACCAAACGCATTGCCCTTTTCGTGGCATCCAAAACAATAGAAAAATTGGTTTGATCGGTTGACTGTAAAACTTGGGGATTTTTCTAGATGAAATGGACAGAGACCCCAGTGTCGTTGTCCGTTCGGTCTGAGGGCAACATATTCACCAATCAGTTCAACAAGATCAGTTTTCGTTAGAATTTCTTGAAGCAATGACTCCGGAAATGCCACGGTTCAGCCCTTAGTGACAAAGGAATTCAAATAAGCTTCCCTTGCTTTTTGATGCTGTGAGTATTGAGAGGAAAAGGTGTGTAGTCCCTCTGCAGGATCCGCAACGACAAAATAGAGAAAATCGGTTTCAACAGGTTCCAATACAGCTTTGAGAGCCGTCAGCCCTGGATTCGCAATGGCTCTGGGTGGCAGACCCTTATTTAGGTAAGTGTTGTACGGTGATGGGATTTCCGTGTGAACGAAAAAAATACGCTTGGGATGAGGTCGCCCCTGGATATCAGTTAGAATGTATTCAATTGTTGCGCAAGATCCAAGAGGAATTCCAGCGGATAAGCGGTTGATAAATACAGAAGCAATAAGCGGTGCTTCCTTTTCAGCTCTGTATTCCCTTTCGACAATAGAAGCCAGGATTATTTTCTGCATCCATTCTTGGGGAGTGTAGCGTGTTGTCCAAATTGATGTCCGTCGCTGAAAGTTGCGTAAAAAAGTCTGCGCCACTTCAACAGGAGGGGTATTGAGTGCAAAAAGATAGGTGTCGGGGAAAAGTCGCCCTTCAAGACTTGGAAGATCTACCCCAGGGTCTCCTAAGACTGCTGGGTTGTTTACCACCTCAAGGAAAGCTTTTGCGGAAACGATTCCTTTCTCTTGTAGAAGCTTAGCGATTTTCGAAGACGTCCACCCTTCTGGGATTGTGATTTTGATCTGGAGTGGAACTGCATGTCTAAAAAATGCTGCAGCATCGCGGGCTGATAAATTTCCTGGAACCATGAAAGTACCAGATGGAAAGGAACCATCACCTTGCCAAACCTGATAGATCAACCGGAATACCAAAGAATTGCGGACAAGTCTTTCATCCGCAAGCCTTTGAGCTGTTATTGCCAGCGGCTCTCCTGTTGGAATTTGAAACTGCTGAGTTTCAGAGTCTTGTAACGGACGGTCTTCAAACCAAACCCAAGCAAGTACAGATACGAAAAAAAATACGGATATAATTGCGAATCCAAGTAGTATCCGAAGGACAGTTTTCATTTGTCTGCCTCAAGCATGGTTGTCAACTCTTCTACCGTCAGTTTCTTGAAAAAGTGCTTCTGAAGTTGAGAATACGTCTCACAAAAAACCTCCTGCCCCTCCGTCAAATGATGAAGGTGGCGGTAAAGAACCAGTGCTTCTTGTTCAGATAATTGGAGTGTAACATCTTTCATCGAAGCTCCCCTTCTGAGAATCACTCCTCACCTTGACGAAGGACTGGATTTTCCCGCCGGCTTCTTAATGCAACTTCAATTTCAGTTTTATCACGCATCTTTCCATGATTGATACCGGGACAAAAGCGCCCCTCCCAGTTCCATTTTTCAGACGAGGACATGGGTCCTTCCCAAAATGGATAAGTTCGACACTGCACGGGTCGATAATGATAGATCGTACAGCCCTGATCCCAAAATATACAATCAAAGTTCTTTTTTTCTTTCAGGCTTAGAACATATCCCTGCCCAAGATCGACCCAACGGCAAAATTTTTGTATAAACTGTTCTGAACTGACTCCCAACCCGATTGACATGCTTGTCAAATCTTTACGAGACAGGAACACATAACCGGGGTCGTGCCTGCAACAAGCGTGGCACTGAGTACATTCGAATTTCAAACCAGAATCATAAAAATTTGACAACATGTTCCAATAAAAAAAGCCTTCTGAAAAGAAGGCTGTTGGGGAGAGTAGGATTCGAACCTACGAAGCGTGAACGCAACAGATTTACAGTCTGCCCCTTTTGGCCACTCAGGAATCTCCCCCAAAGCGAGGACAAACCTAGCAGAGCATCATCTTTTTGTCAAGCCAACTGTCGGAATTGAACCGACGACCTACGCATTACAAGTGCGTTGCTCTACCCCTGAGCTAAGTTGGCATACGCATTGTTAGGATAGGAAACCGTACCTGTTCTGTCAACCATGGTACGTAATGCTCCTCCAGAATTCGTGGCCATTGGAATTCTTCCAGTACTGCGACAAAGGCCTGGCGACGTAATGCGAAAAGCTTATCCGGATCGTTCTCCCATACATGAAGACTTCGGAGAAAAGCTCCCCAAAATCCCGAACCTTGGTTTTTTATGTAGGAGAAACCAGTTTTTTCATCGAGTACCTTCACCAAACCACCAACCCTATGGACGATTGGAAGCGTACCCATCAATTGTGCCTTTAGGTCCGTTAGTCCGCAGGGTTCATACTCAGAGGGCATCAGAAAAAAATCACCCGCGGCAAAAACCAGTCGCGCCAGGGATTCTTCAAAGGTATTGATGAATAGAAAACGGCCTGTAGCTACCGAGTTCCGGGCCAAATGAATCAGTCTTTCTTCATAATGCCGCTCTCCCTGCGCCATAACTAAAAAGGAAGCCTTTGGCCTTTCGACCAATGCTTTCGAAATCAAATCAAAAAGAGAATCGACTCCTTTTTGAGCCGTAAGTCGACCTTGCATGACATAGAGTGCATCCTTCCATGGCCCAAGTCGCCCGTGAACCGTGGCTGGCTTAAGTAAAAGACGGTCCCTCAAGATTCGCCGGCAAACGCCCTTCCCTTCCCAGTCGCCCCTTAAGGGGTCGAATCCAGCGGGGAGGCCGGCAGAATCGGGGTCTCGAGGATCTTTGTCGTCGGTATCAATTCCATTGGTAATTCCTTTCAAGGGGACCTTTGTCGACCGCAACCATTTTCCGAATGAACCAGACCAACGGTCATTCTTGCCTGTCTTAAGTTCATTGGCGTAATTTTCACTGACTGTTGCCAGTTTAGCATGACGAGAGGCACTCACCATGGGATCAAGATGGTGGTCGAGGAGACTAAGTTGTGCCTCCGATGCGGCCAATCCTAGAAGATCCCTATGAAAGGGTGAATCCTCCATTTCTTGCCGATAACCCGGACCCGCGTTGTGAATAAGGAGACTGAATATCGTTCTGGAATATCGTGACTCAAACTTCACATGGGTTCTGCAAATAGCCGGAAGAAAGCCAGTATGTCCATCATGACCTAAAACCTGGCAAGGGATGTTCTGCGTTTTGTCCCAATACGTTGCGACAGCCCATTGAAATTCCAAGTTCATTTCAAAACCGTCAAAAAAGCCTGCGCCACGAAGGTTGCGAGGGTTTTTCACCTCATCCGAAACTGTGTATGTATATAGGGACTCTTTGTCATCAAAAGCGGGACTTCGAACAAAATGGAGAGTGTGGTTTCCTTCCTCCACAACCCATGTTTCTAGATTAACGGGCCTTGTGGGGTGAAGAGAAGGGCCAAACCACATTAGACGGCCTTCTTTTTGAACTCTACCCCTCAAAAAACCATAGAGAGGAAGCACTACGTGAGTTTTCCAACCGATTTGGGGAAAGGCCCTCGACTGGTCATGAACAACATCTTTGATCCCACCGGCTTCCGCCCATCCACCTAGTTCGCGAGTCACCAGCCAGATTTCTCTCACCATGACAGTATTCCCGATTCTGGATAGATCCATCCACCCCAAACAACAACAAATATAAAGACAGCAAGAAAACCCAGACCCAACCCAAACGATGCTAAGATTCGTCTGCTGTGATTTCTCGCAAGTGGAAACAAAAGCAAACAAGCAAGTAATAGTCCACCCCAAGACATCCAACGCAAACCATCAAAAAGGATCATTTGAGTTGATTCAAGAAAGTTCTGAGCTGCTCCTGCCAAATAGAGAAGCAACAAGATAAAGGTGAGAAGAAACCAAGCCAACCCTAGTCTGATTGCCAGTGCTACAAAATCAAATTTCAAGGTTTTGAGCTTCCCTCAGCACGAAGATCGTTTTTTGAACAATGATCAGAAGACGATCCAATCCATTTTCAATTGTTTCTTGTTGGCCTTCGAGCAGATAAGGAAACTTGAGAATTGCTGTCAATGCCGGAACATTCCGGTCACGAAGTCCGGAAAGATGCAAATGCAGAGTCTCAAGAGCGTCGATTCCTCGTTCAATATATTCCATTGCTTGAGAATCTTTATTCTGTACAAGTTGAAGAAAGGCCTTAAGACTGAGTGGCTTTGAGGCCATTTCATACCGCAATTTTTGGAATTCTTTCCCTTCAGGCGCATCAGGATGCAAACTGTGATCAAATTGGTGGATTTTTGTTCTGAGAGAAGCTAATTCATCCACAGCACTGCTGAGTGCTTGAATGGTGTTTTTGGATCCAGGAGCAACCATGCGGGAGAGACTCTGATGAAAAGGGACAATTTTCTTCAAAAAATAGTAACTCATAAACCCCCAAAGGAGACCAAGAGTCTCGGGGTATTGGAAACCGGGAACTTTTTGGTTTCCTCCTAGTGACATTCCGGCACCAGGAAGATAGAATTCTAACGGATGAAAAGTTCCATCACGGAACAAGATATTGCGTTCTTCCTCGAGAAGCCTCTCCCTGATCTGAGGAATCCGCAAATCCAGTTCCTCCTTAAGGTTCATTGACAAAGTCGTCTGGTAAAACTCTCTGACGGAAAACTGTGGAACGACATACTTCACAGCATAATATGGGTCTTGAAACGACCATTGAAGAATTTCTTTCCATGGAAGCTTTAGAGAAAGGTCATGACTTGAGCGTACTAAACCAGCCATACGATCATTGATCATTTCCAGTGTCCAAGTCGTCTTTTCATTGGAAAGGCGTTCTGCTAGTCCCTCAAAAAGGGAATCAAGACTTCCGGAACGCCAATCGATTTTATTGAGCAAATGAATGCCGTAGTACAATCGCTCTAGCAATCCCGCCGCCTTGCGCCAAGGTACACCTTGAAAATAGGGGTACTTATTGATATCAGCCTTACCCAAAACATGCCCGAACAAATCAAAGAGAAAGTCGAAAGGATATTGAACCAATGGGCGAGCAAAATACAGCGTTCTCAATCTATCCCTCACCCTATCGAATACAGCTTGCGGGGTGGCTGCCAATGCCTTTTCAAGCCGCTGGTCTAGTTGTGACTGCAAGATCGAACGCTTCTGCTCAACCTTGTACAAGGAGCCAATCTCCTCATCACTCAGAATATCTTCTAATCCCTTGATGGATTTGGCATGCTCTTCTCGAATGAGTAGCAACATTCCAGCTTCCAAAGTGAGCTTCTGATGAAACAAATGCTCGAATACCGGTCTGAGATTCTGAACTTCGACGTAGAGATCATAGAGCCGCTTGGCGAATTCCGGAGACCATTCTCCTTTAGAGAAGGTAATAAGGTCTGGTACTCGTTCCCTGAGTACCAGTCGGGGAGTAGACAATTTTCGATCAGCTAGAATTTCATACTCTGAACGATTACCGAAGAAAGCTGAGATTTTCACAAAAAAACGATCCAGAAAACCAAGCTTCTTTACTTCCTTGGAAAGACGGTGTTTGAGTTCCTCAGGTGCTTCGGCTTTGCTGATAATACTGTCTGTGTCTTTCGCTGAGAGATTCAAGCTTGCCTGAATTTTTCCTAAGAGAAGTTTTTTTTCCTCGGGGTCCATACCTTGTGAAAGTTCGTCAAGACTATGGCTCATGGTCCGGTAACTCCGACAAATGGGAGGAGAACAAGATAACGACCTTCGACAATCTGAACCGAAGCTCCCGTCTTGCTTGCTTCATTGCTAAGACTGTGCCATCGGGAAAAGTCGACTTGATCGATGGACCAACGAAGACCAGTTGAAAGGGTTTTCCAGGGGCCGCTCCCTAATGGAAAAAAAGAAACGAATCCCGACGGCACCGCAACAACCTCGGGGGCTTTGACACTCCAGATTTCCTCATGTGCAGTTAACCAACGGGTGATTGCTGGTTGGGAAGTTAGCAATCTGAGGTTTGCTAGCCAATGATCCATCCGTCTACCACCACCACCCAGAAGCCAAATTTCTGTTGCACCCAATTCCAAAGCAGCTTTTACCCCAGCCTCGGTGTCTGTGTCGTCTTTGTCTCGTTTCAGAAAACGCGACTCATCATAGGAATCTGCATAGTCTGAAAGAACACCATCCAAACTGTCCCCATCTCCAACCCAAAGATTGGCTCGTCGTTTCCATTTTCTGAGATATATCAAACCTGAGTCGGCGGCAACAATCCTCTGGCAGGTGTCCAACCAAAGGAGACCTGGGACGGAAGGGGGTTCTTCTCCCCCAGTGCAGACGACAGTGACCATGGATTCAGGATAAACTTGACAAACCCTTTTGGACAACCCTAGTGTGACTTCATGTTTGACTCAGTTCGGAGACGTCTCGCTCCATTTGCCCTGGAATTTTCCAACAATGGCAAGCAAATCTATCTCGTTGGCGGCGCAATACGAAATCTTCTCTTGGGAAGGGTTGTCAAGGATTTTGATTTCACAACAGATGCAAAGCCGGAAGAAGTCCAAGAATTGTTCCCAAAGGTTTTACCTACAGGGATTCGGCATGGAACAGTCACCGTCTTGTTTCAAGGGAATTTCTATGAGGTCACAACTTTTCGTATCGATGGGCAGTACTCTGACAAACGGCGACCAGACGCCGTAACCTTCACACCAAGCCTCGAAGAAGACTTGAGCCGGAGAGATTTTACAATCAACTCAATAGCTCTCAACCTCATCGATGGACGTCTTGTGGACCCTCATGATGGTGCCGGTGATATAAAAAGGCGGCTTTTGAAAGCCATTGGCGAACCCGGAAAACGGTTTGATGAAGATGCACTCCGATTGTTAAGACTCTTTCGGTTTGCTTCGCAATTGGATTTTTCTATCGACCCGGAAACCTTGGCAGCTGCTAGCTCCCGTTGCAACAATCTTGTTCAGATCTCAAAAGAAAGAATCCGAGAGGAATTATTCAAGGCAATGGCAGGAGAAAGGCCGGACTTAGCTTGGGGTCCACTGTCAGATCTCGGCATTTTGGGAATTCTTTTTCCTGATTTAAACCCCAAACCATTGTCACAAGCTGGACTAGAACAACTTGTCAGTTTGAAAGGCGATTTGCGTTGGAGTTTCTGGTTGACTATAGCTTGCAGGTTCTCCGAAACCGATTGGGAATCGAGTTTAAAGCGGTTGACTTTTAGCAATACCGATATCACAACCTTTCTTGGACCTACCAAAGCTTGGAACCTGCTGCAACGCCCCTTACCTGTCTCGATTAAGGCAAAGGCCATTATTGCAGCCTGGGGTTCTCGGGAACGAGTTGAACAGGGTAACGTTTACCTGGGTGCGCTAGAGGCGATGGAATTCTGGTCTGACGGGGAAGGACTTCGTAAAGAGTTACTTCGTGCAAGCCAATCTTTAGAACCAATTTTTTTACACGACCTTGCTGTGAGCGGAAAAACCCTTCAAGATGCAGGACTTAAACCCGGTCCAACTATGGGAAAAATTCTCCGGAACATGCAAGAAGCCGTTTGGGCGAATCCGCAGATCAACTCAGAGGGAAGCCTTCTAGAGTTGGCTCAGAGCCTTCAGTAATTGATCGATATGCTATCCCAGCAGCTTCTTGCTCGGCTTCTTTTTTGTTCTTACCTGAACCAGAGCCCAAAGTTTTTCCGTTCACTTGAACTTCCATAAAAAAGGTTTTGTCATGATCAGGACCGGTCTTGTCAATCAAGACGTAGCGAGGGTAGCTTTTGAAACTCTTTTGAACATGTTCTTGTAAAAGGGTCTTGTAGTCCTTTTTGTGTCGGTCCTCCAAAACATTGTTAATTTCAGGAACCATTAACTGTAGGATGAACTTCTGAACTTCAAGAAAACCAGAATCGAGATAATACGCACCGAAAACAGCTTCAAGCCCATCAGCCAATAGGGCTTTTTTTGTTCTCCCACCGGAGTTTTCTTCACCCTTGCCGATCAGTAATAAAAGATCGATACCGAGTTTTTTGGCAACTATTGATAAAATGTCTTCCGATACGACAAATGACTTGATCTTTGCCAGATCACCTTCGGCACGGTCGGCTAGGACGTGAAATAAATAGGAAGAAACAACCAATCCAAGCACCGAGTCTCCAAGAAACTCTAAACGCTCATTGTTGCCTCGTTGATCAGAATTTTCATTTGAAAAGGATCTATGTGAAAAGGCCAGGTTCAACAACGCTTCGTTTTTGAACCTGACCCCTGATGACTTCTCAAATTGTTTGAGAAGTTTTTTCCTTTCTGGTTTGATTCCAGAAGGTAACGGACTTTTCGGCTTCCCGAAGAGTTCCACGAATGATTACTTCTGTTGGGAACGCAGGTAATTCAAGACATCGCCGACCTTTTCAAATTCCGTGGCTTTGTCTTCAGGAATCGTAATTCCCATATCCTCTTCAATTGCATACAGAAGTTCATAGGTATCAAGACTATCAGCGCCGAGATCCTCACGGATCTTGCTGTCGAGAGTGACCTTTGCCTCAGCAACTTCGAGTTTCTCGACAATGATCTTTTTCAGCTTTTCGAACAGTTCGTCCATTCGCTTCTCCTTTCGTTAAGCCATCGATTCCGGTTCAAAAACTTGCTTCCCGCGATAGAAGCCGCACTTCGGACAAACCCGATGCATCAGAATTTTATTTCCGCAATTCGCGCACGCCATCAGATTGGGTACGGTCATCTTCATATTTGCAGAACGTCGCCTTCTGGTGCGGGTCTTGGAAGTGTTAAATTTGGGTACTGCCATGGACCTTTCCTCAAAAAAATTTCGTGTTGTATCCTACCGTTTTTGCTGGACGCTGTCAAGCTTTGCTATAAAAGCTGGCCTTTTGCATGCTTTTCTTTGAGCGCTTCTTCAACCACAGGAGGTACCATTGACGACACATCACACTCAAGTTGAACCAGTTCCTTGATCGCAGAAGATCTCAGGACAAAGTACCTTGGATCGGTGGGCATCAGAAAGGTCTCAATGGAATGGTTGATTCCTTTGTTGATCATACTCAACTCGAACTCATAACCAAAATCTGTAAACGCCCGTACACCGCGAAGGATGGTACGAATTTGATGATTGGCAGCAAAATCTACAATGAGCTTGTCCCAGATGAATACTTCAACGTTGGGCAAATGGGTAGTCATGGTTACGAGAAAGGAATGCCTTTCCTGAGGTGTGAAAAGGTACCGCTTTTGTGAATTGGCACTTACGACAACCAAAACCTTCTCCATGATTCGGCTTGCGCGTTCGATAAGATTGAGATGGCCATTTGTGGGAGGATCGAATGTTCCAGGGAAAACCGCTTTCATATCGTTCACCTTAGCTCCCTGCTACCAAGACGGTCAAGGATCATTTTGACAAAGGACCCCAGAAAGCCTAGTATGGAAGTATGCGAAATGTCTCTATTGTGTTATTTGCCTTGTTTGCATTCGGATCTTGTGCTTCCCAGCCCCCTCCTCCTGTTGTTGATGAACCAATTTTAGAGGAACTGGTACCGGTACCGGTTGTAGAACCAGTTCTTGAAGTTGTAGAACCAGAACCAGAACCGGTTCCAGTTGTTGTCCCTGAACCTGTAGCCACTCCTGTTTTTGAAGTCACACCAGAAAAGAAGCAGACTTCGTTGGCGGAGATACGGGCTTTGGTGGATAAGTTGAACGCTTTGATTGCCAAGAAAGGGTTCTCAGAATGGAAGACGTATCTAGACCAAGCCTATCTTCAGACTTACGGTGACCCTGTCCGCCTTAAAGAATACTCTGCAAGCAGTCCTTTTTTGAAACAATACAATATCAAATTGAAAACTCTCGAGGACTATTTCAAATTTGTCGTTGTACCAAGTCGTGCTGACGTAACAGTCGACGATATTGGGTTTGTTGATGAAAACCGCGTCAATGTCTTTACGGTTGTTGACAATGAACAGGTTCTCCTCTACCTCTTGAAGTTGTATGGCAAAGAATGGAAAATATCATCGTGGTAACCAGCAAGGAGCGAACATGAAGAAGTCGTTGCCCCTCCTCCTCGGGCTTGTCCTTATTCCGGCTTTGGGTTTTGCCCAGACCGCCGGTACGCAGGCAACCGGTCAGAAGACCGTCGAGGAAAAAAGGCTTCAAAGCAGCGTAGAGGTCCAGGTGATCTCCAGTCTTGTGGCCGAAAACGGTCGCAGTGAGAAAATCAAAGCCCTCGAGTTCATTCGGGGTATGGTTGAAAAAGGCAAAGCCACCGAGAAAAACACGGATGTTGTGCTTCTCTTGGAAGAGTTGGGTGCAGAAGGGACTACCAAACAGGTTGTTGAGAACCGAAGAGTCATCAACGACTTCCCCGATGTCCGCCGTGAGAGTGCTGAACTTCTAGGTCAGGTTGGTGGTAATCAATCCAGAGAAATTCTTCTCAACATGGCCATTAAAGATAAGGAACCAATGGTTGTGGCTGAAGCCGTGTACTCGTTGGGATTGATTGGTGGTGGTGATCAATCCGCAAGGGTTGAGTCAGTCATTACAAACCTTATCAAGTCCCAAGATACGATTAAACCCGACAGCAATTTTGCTTTTGCAGCTGTCTCTGCCCTTGAGATGCTGGGTAAAAAAAATAATGGCAAAGTAAGCCAGGAAGTTTTTGCTTCTTTGATCCGTATTCAGAATGGTAACTATATACGCCCGGTCCGTGAAAAAGCCAAACAAGTTCTAGACGGGTTCACAAAGTATTGATTGTAATAAAAAAACCCGCAGTACAGCGGGTTTTTTTATGGGACATTCCATCCGCATTCAACGTTTATACAGTCCACGCAGTTCCTTTCGCCAAGCTGGTGGGTTGATAGGATCCTCTACAACAATTTTTCTATGGATCTCGAAGCGGCTGTTTTCCTTTTCGACGATGACACCAAAGAGACCTGAACCCAGATAGGCGATCTTCTCGGGGGAGACTAGCGGCTCTCTTTTTGTTAACTCCATAAGTACACAGTCAAAATGGGCTGGCCCTTGATCGGGACCAAAAGCCACTGCGCTGGCCATCTCTGAAATGGGTTGTGTACAAACAACACAGGGTTGAGCCGGAATGATTACACGTGGTGCATCGTGGTCGTGTCGGAATCGGCGACGGCCCCCACGGTGATGGCGGTCGGTGTTATTTTCTCTCATGGAGTAGAAAATGTCCTTTATTGATGCTCTCTGTCAATAAGCTTGCAATTTCCTGGATGGCGGACTGAAGGTACGCCTCTTGTCGGATTTTTTTCTTGAGTTCCTTGATTCGGTCCGGGGCCTTCAGTTCGCTCATCATTGGAATCCGTTCTCCGTAAACGCATCGTCAAAATGCGTAATCTGTTCAGGGCCAATGTGGACAATGTCAAACCTGACACGGAACCGGTACCACTCAGGATGCTCACCTAAGAATGCCCGGGCGCACCCAAAAATCCGGTTTCGTTTAGCAGACGTGATAGACCGCTCCAAGTCCTCTACCGACATCGTCAGCCAGTGCTTCACTTCCACGAATACCAAGCTGTCGTCCCTGTACACTATTATATCGACCTCTCCGGAACGGCACCTGAGATTTCTTTTAAGGATATGGTAACCCTGTTCTTGGAGGTATTCCGAAGCGAGATCTTCGCCCCTATCACCTCGCTGTTTGGTGTTCACCAGCTTCCAGCAAGTCTTGAAAGTTCACAGGTCGGGCAATGAATATTTTGGGAGTGTCGTTTAGATCGAGAAGAGGACCTTTGTCATCTCGAAAAGCATTCCCGAAAGAATCAATCAACATCCGAACCCTTGGTCGTAGAATGTTTCCGGAAGTCATTTCGATAACACGCGCAATGCTGCCATCACTTAGTAAAAGGATACTCCCAGGTGGATTGAGGCCCAAGCTGTGAATGAAGTCTTTTACGGAAACGGGATCAAACCGACTCCCTTGATCCTTGACCAGTTGCTTCATGGCCTCGTAGCCCACAAGACTGTTTCGATAACGTCTCTGCGTCACTCTTGCAACGAAGTTGATTGCGACGGTTGCTATTCGCGTCCAAGGGTGAATCTGCTCACCAGCCAGACAGGAGGGATAACCCGCCCCATTCCAATCCTCGTGATGCTGGAGAGCAATCTGGGTTGCTTCAAAACTCTCACCCCACTGCCTTACTTTTTCATAAGAAACCGAAGGATGGCTTTCCAGTAAAACTCGTTCTTTTTCTGTGAGCTTCCCCTCCTTGAGCAACAGAGAAGGTGGTAGAAACAACATCCCAACATCATGAAGCAAAGCTCCGCGAATCAAAAGTGTTTGATGCTCTTCAGACCAGCCCATAGCGCGAGAAAAAAGGTACAAACACAAAGCAACATTGAAACTGCTGGCAGCAGTTGAAGTGGTATAAACTCGACCATCAAGAAATACACGAAACAAAGCCCAGGCTTCGTTATGGAATGATCCTACGATACGAGATACAAAAGCATCAAATGCCGGAAGTGAAAACACATTTCGCTGAACGTCTATGAAGTGTTTCTGGAGTTCTTCCAGCAACAACTGATAAGTTTCAGCAGATTGTGCATCTTGAGGAAAGTCCCAATGTGAGATATTTGGCTTTGCTGCCAAGGGTGGCTTGGTTTCACTCATTTTGTTTTCTTGTTGTAATGATAAACAGCCGTTAACAATTGGGCAAGGACAGAAAAATGTTTTTCTGGTATCCAAGTTCCTTCGGGAAGTTGAAACAAGAGAGGCGTAAGTTCTCCTTGGCTGCTTTCAGGAATTTTGTATTTTCTTGCCAACTCCAGAACGCGACGAGCTTGGTGCCCTCGAGCTTTAAATAGAATCATGGGGGCTGGGTAGGACGGCAAATAGCGGATTCCTACAGCCATTTCTGAAGCAAGGTTAGATTCTGACATTGACACCCCCTGGAGGCATTAGCGGAGTAGATGGCTTACCCATAATATTCAATCTCACTTGCGACCCTCCACTGGCAAGTTGTTTCTCAAGACGAGCAGCGAGTTTTCTCCAGAAGATTCTGTCACTTTCCTGGAAGAAGTACCAGTTCCATTCTAACATTTCCAACTTGACGTGGGACTCCAGCCGGAATGCTATTCCAGCAGGGGCTGCAGTCAGGTTCCATTGGTCGATGGTTTGTGACTGAGGGTTCCAGTGGGCCTGTAACAAACCTGAATCACTAATGCCTTCGTATTCCCAATGCAATGGCAATACAAGCCAAGGATCGCCAGAAATGCTTTGATGAGAATTCCACAGGTCCCAGAATTCTTCCGTATCAGGCGGATGTTCCGGATGTCCTTCTTCGAGAGTCTTCTGCCAGGCAAGCCAGGGGAGCACCCCATCAGCCAAAACGCTTCCAGGTCCATTTCCACGAGCCTCAAGGGAGGCCGCCCACGCTTCTCCATCGGAAGGGACAGAACTTGATCTGAGCCATCTTGTCCATATCTGAAGCCTCTCTCCTAACAACGGCAAACCCCGAGAGAGAAACGCTGCCATCAATGACGTTTCACCCGGGGAACGGAATTCGGGGTTCGGTGGAGTTTCTAGGATGCGAAGAATCCATCGGGACCCTTGTTGAGCCGTCAATTGAAGTCTCAGCGACTGACCGATTGATAAGTTCAGTTCGGTGGTCACATTGAGATTTCTTCCTCCGAGGTTTAGCTGCCAAGTTCCCGGTCCAACTTTTGCTTGAACAACAGCGGAAAAAAAAGCCCCCGCCGACCGAGGCAACTCGGCGGTACGGGGGACTGAAACGAAACCGATGAGCTCACCCACGATTTCTGCAGCTCTTAAACCGCTGTTACAACCTTTTTCTTGATCAATTCCTTGACCTTGGCAGCCTTTCCGACACGGTCGCGGAGATAGTACAGCTTAGAGCGTCGGACCTTGCCAGGCCGGACTACCTCAAGCTTGTCGATTCGAGGGCTGTGGAGGGGGAAAACCCGCTCAACGCCGACACCGAAAGAGATTTTGCGGACGGTGAAACTTTTTCGCACGCCGCTATGGTTTATCGCAATGACGGTTCCTTCGTAAACCTGAACACGCTCTGTCTTGCCTTCTACGATCTTGAAGTGAACCTTGATCAGGTCACCAATCCGAAAGGGCGTTGTCTCGCGAAGCTGGGCGGCTTCGATCGCTTTGATCAGATCCATGGGATCCTCCTAATTAGTCTCTGTGTCCCAAAAACAACCGTCGCTGTTATACCAACAGATCAGGCCGCAAACGTTTTGTTTTGTCGATGCTCTGCTCCAACCGCCAACCTGCAATGTTCTTGTGGTGTCCCGAAAGGAGCACCTCGGGGACCGAACGGTCCCGGAACACTTCAGGTCTTGTATACTGGGGATATTCCAGCAGGAACCCATCGGAGAAGCTTTCTTCTTCGAGACTCCTGGCCTTGATGACCCCTTCACGCAGACGGTACACAGCATCGATGATGACCAACGAAGCAATCTCCCCCGAGGAAAGGACGTAGTCCCCGATGGATATTTCATCATCGACATATTCGTCAATGATCCGTTGATCGATCCCTTCATAACGTCCACAAATGAAAACCAGTTCGTCTTCTTTTGCGAACTCCCGGGCGGTCGACTGAGTAAACAGCCGGCCTGACGGTGTCGGATAGAGGGTCCGTTTCTGACCTGCCCCCACAGAATCCAGGGCTCTGGCCAGAGGTTCCGGTTTGAGGACCATACCGGCGCCACCGCCATAGGGAATGTCGTCACAAGTCTTGTGTTTATCGAGGGCAAAGTCCCGGATATTCACAAACTCAATCTCAATCAGTCCCCGCTCAACAGCTTTCTTCATAAGCGAACTTTGAAAAAAACCGTCTACAATCTCAGGAAACAAGCTCAAGACAATAAACTTCAGGGGTTTCAAACCACTCATTCGAGGATCCAATCCACCTTCAGCTCAATCGTCCGACCGTTCAAGTCGATGCTTCCTAGATACACTTCCTGAAAAGGAACAATACAATTCTCTCCGTTGGTTTTCTCAACTTCCAGAAGAATTGCCGATGCTCCTTCCAAATGTCCCATAACCCTGCCCCTCACCACACCGGCGAAGACCAACGAACACCCGATCAGGTCGGCCAGGTAAACCTCACCTTCCTCCAAGGGAGCCGCTTGGTCACGAGGAACCCACAGTTCAAAATCCGCTAGCATTTTAGCCGCCTCCGGAGAGTCGATGCCAACAAACTTCAACAGCAAATTGTCACCCGAACGCCGAGTGGTTTCGACCTTGAGAGTCTTTTCCACACCGCCTTTCCGGGCCTCAACGGTGCTCAAACGTTCAAAGTGATCAAAGACTCCTGAAAAACTCAGGATTTTGACCTCTCCCCGGACCCCGTGACTGGTCCGGATTTTCCCGATAGCGACTAAGGACGGGTTCAGTCCAAAATCTCCAGAACAACTCGTTTCCCTGTCTTGGTCGACGAGGCACTGAGGACTGTCCGTATGGCCTTGGCGATGCGACCGTGTTTTCCAATCACCTTACCGAGGTCGTCTGCCGCCACCCTCAGTTCGAGGATCGTGGATTTTTCGC
Organism: Spirochaetota bacterium; assembly: GCA_020049045.1. Lineage (GTDB taxonomy): Bacteria > Spirochaetota > Spirochaetia > JABEVK01 > JABEVK01 > JAIFLN01. The sequence goes on from JAIFLN010000055.1 coordinate 29,594, forward strand.
CCTCGATCTGATTGACGAAAACTTCCGAAGGATCGTCGACCAAGGTTTTTGCGATGTATTCAACGAGATCTTTTTCCACAATTCCTCTCCCCCGGGCTTAGCCCAGGAAAAACTGATTCTTATTGAGGAGACTCTTAACTGTAGGGGACAATTGCGCACCCTTATCCAGCCAATCTTTAATCCGATCGGCCTTGAAGCTAACCTGATCGTTCTTCTCAACGGGGTGATAATACCCCACTTCTTCAATGGTCTTACCATCTCGGGGTGCGGTCGAATTGGTGACCACGATCCGATAGTAAGGCCGCTTCTTAGCGCCGAATCTCTTCAGGCGAATGGAAACACTCATGCTTCCTCCTTTTGCTTGTTCATGGAGTATCCTATTTCATGCCGCCAAGTTGCTGCATCATCTGACTTTGCATGCCTTTGTTCTTGGCGACTTTTTTCATCATTAGTTTCGTCTTCTCAAACTTCTTGATCAGTTGGTTCACATCGTAGATTGTTGCCCCCGAGCCATTGGCGATCCGCTTCCGGCGGCTGGGACCGAGAATCAAGTGGTTACGACGTTCCTTCTTTGTCATGGAGCAGATGATGGCCTCTTCTTTCTTCATGCCACCCTCATCGATCATAGAGGGATCGATCTGGCCCGCTAAACCGGGCATCATAGCCATGAGAGACTGCATGGAACCCATCTTTTTCACTTTCTTGAACTGCTCTAAGTAATCTTCCAGCGTGAAGACACCGCCGGCCATTTTGTTCTGCAGGTCCACAGCTTCCTGAGCATCGAAGTTTTCCTGTGCCTTTTCGACCAGGGAGACAACATCGCCCATCCCAAGAATTCTGCTGGCAAACCGGTCGGGATGGAAGGGGTCAAGGTTTTCAATCTTTTCGCCGACACCCACAAATTTGATGGGCTTGCCAGTAATTGTCTTCAATGAAAGTGCGGCACCACCACGGGTATCAGAGTCAAACTTGGTTAGAATGATACCGGTCAGTCCTACCTTTTCTTCGAAGGTCTGGGCGATCTCGACAGCGTTCTGTCCCGTCATGGCGTCGGCGACGAGCAGGCTTTCGACAGGATCGGCAGCCTTCTTGATCTGAACAAGCTCTTCCATAAGAGCTTCATCAACTTGGAGGCGGCCTGCGGTATCGACAAGGACAGTGTTGAACTGGTTTTTCTGGGCATACTTCAGCGCGTTTTTGACAACAGCGACAGGATTCTTGGAGTCTTCTTTATAGAGTTCGACTCCAACCTGCTGGCTTAGGTAGGTCAGCTGATCAACGGCGGCGGGCCTTTGGAGGTCTGCGGCAACCAGAAGCACACGGCGGCCCTCCTTCTTGAGACGTGCCGCTAACTTCGCCACGGTGGTGGTCTTGCCGGCTCCCTGCAAACCCAGAAAGAGAATGGCGCTAACGACGTCTGGTCCCCTGAGAAGCAGTTCTTGCTTTTCATCGCCAAGAAGTTTGACCATTTTATCATGGAGAAGTTTTACAAATTGCTGTCCTGGATTAACCGATCGGACAACAAGCATCCCCTTGGACTCTTCGATGGTCTGATTAACGAACCGGCGAACGACACGGAGATTAACGTCAGCCTCGATGAGGGCAACTTTGATCTCCTCAACCATATCCTGAATATTCTTCTCGGAGATGGTAGCTTTGCCAGAGAGGCTACGAACGATATCAGAAAATTTACTAGTCAGACCATCAAACATAACTGGGAAGTTATATTACGCCTGGGGTTCCTTGGTCAACCTGTAATCCTTTACCTGACCTGGAGGAATGTACGGTTCAGGTACGAGGCGCGTTCTCCTGCTGCCTTCCAAAAGGGACTGAGCGGGTGGCTTTGAACGACTTCATTGTAGGCCTTCCAGGCTGCCTTGACATCTCTTCCTTCGCCAGGCTCTTCTAGAAGTTGACCTAATTGAAAAAGGTATCTGTCTTTGAGCTTGGGAGCCGGATACCACAAACCATAACGGCCAGACCAGTCTTTTGCGAGGGCGGTCATTTTTTGCAACCGCAAAGTTTCAAAGACCTGCACAAACAAGTCTTCAGGAGGAGCAGAGGTACCGGATGCCCAGAGTTTGACGTAGGCAGGAAGTTTCGTTTGTGGCTCTTTTGTTGCCGCCAGACGTGTTCCCAATTCCAACGTTCCTTGGAAGTCAGGACCCGTTAGGGTCAGATTCTTGTCGAGGTATGACAACGCTTCGGAATCTTGGCCGTCCTGATTGAGCAACCTGGCAAGCTCGAGGTTGACTCTGGTATCCTCTGCTTTATATGACTGAAGCAACCGTTGAACCGCTTCAGAGGTTTTTCCAGCCGCAGCAAGCTGTCGACTAGCTTCAAGGGCATCGTTTTGTGCTGTCTTACTAGTTTGCGGTGAAAGGACGGTGCTGTTGGATGAAGTTCTTGTACCCGCAGCTGCAATAGATAAACGGATTTTCCGGGAGTCGGTGGTTTGGTTGATCAAATCTTGACGTTGGAACTCAAGCGTATACTGTCCAGGAACCAATGGTTTAAACTGAAAAGTTGTCGCATCCTTGTCTCGCTGAATTGATTGAAATCCCAGCGTTTTTTGCTGAACGGGGCTGTCAAGATAGAGCCAATTTGTTTTGTCAAAATGCAGGGTGACAGCATCACCGGCGACTGCGTTGACGTCCTCCCATCGAAAGTCGGAGGAGGTGCTTTTCTCCACCGGTAAAAGTGATGCTGTAGAGGCCGCCGTGGGGGATGCTTTGGGCAATACGGGAACAGGCTGAGGTTTGGCGGCAACAGTTGCAGGAGCTTTTTCATCAGGAACCGATGGTTTGGCGTCAGGTTTTGCAATAGCAGCAGCTACTGGTGCAGGAACAGGAAAGTTAGCCGTCTTGACCTGCGAAATTGAGGTCCAAGACCTTGATAGCGGCGTTTGTTTGGCGGGCAAAAGCCGGATTTCTGGAAGTGGAAGTGCGAGGATCGTGGGCACGGGAAGAGGTGCGGCCGCAACAACTTCCGATGAAAGTATCTCGGGAAGAGTTTGTGGTGACGGGAAACCCCAAGTATTGACAAGTTTTTCAACAGGACCACTTTGGCGCGCTACCCAACCATACCGGATGGGCCACGAAGGGGTGGGAATCTGGTAGATGACAACTGCTCCCATAGGAGGTTTCGCAGGAGGATCGATCCTTCGCGGTATTGGAGAAGATGGAGGTGGGGAAACACAACTTACGAGCAGAAGACCGGCAAGCAAAAACCTTAGGCAGCTCACCGAACACCTCCAAACAGACCTTCAATAGCTTTTTCATTCTTCTGCGGCAGCTCATAGATAGGCAATCGCTCGACCGGTGTCCAATAGGGGGTAATCTCCTCCCAAGTCCAAGGACGCCCTCCTCCCTCGCGCGCATAAAGCCAAGATTTACTGAGCCACTGCCCACCAGGTGCTGGGAGGTCAAAGTCGGAAAGCAAGATAGCTCTCGAAATTGTGTCGGGAGTATCGGACTTGAACGGACTTTGCGAGGGAAGAATATTCTTAGGTTCTTCCGGTTTGCTCAACCAGGCCGTCAGAGCGGTACCGCCACCTGATATCACCGCCAGTCCTAAAGAAATCAACCAGAACATTCTCCATTCTTTCTTACTGATCAGCGGCTTTTTCTGTTTGGCGGCACTCATGCGCCCACCTGTTCGGTTGCAGCTAGACGAACTGCGATTATCTTTGAAATCCCTGGAGCTTCCATGGTCACACCAATCATTGTCGACGCACTTGTCACTGTCTTTTTATTGTGGGTAATCACAACGAATTGGCTTCTAACCGCAAATTCAGTCAGCATGGCCACAAAACGTCCCACGTTGTTCTCATCAAGAGCCGCATCGATTTCATCAAGAATACAAAACGGAGAAGGTTTTACCTGAAAGGTTGCGAAGAGCAGTGCTACGGCCGTCATCGACTTTTCACCCCCAGATAAGAGATTGATACTTTCCAGCTTCTTACCAGGAGGTTGGCAAAGCATCTCGATACCAGATTCGAGGACTTGTTCAGGATTTGTCAGACGCAATTCGGCCCTTCCACCACCAAATAGTCTCCGGAAAGTCAAGTTGAAGTTTTCTCGGATTTGGGAGAAAGTTTCAGCAAATAAGAGTGCGGATTCCCGCCGGATTTCCTTGGTTACCTGATGAAGGTCTTCTCGGGCTTTCTTGAGATCTCCCAACTGCTGGTTAAGAAATCCATGCCTTTCATCAATTTCAGAAAACTCTTCGATGGCCATGAGGTTTACCTGACCTAATGACCGCAACTCTTCTTTCTTTCTGCCCAGAGTCTCTCGAAGATCGCTTCTATCAACACCTGGCCTTCGAATTTCCGCCTCATACTCAGAGAGCTCGACCGAGTGCTTATCACGAAAAGCGTCATAAACCGCCTTGATTTCAGCACCGACTTCCGCTGCATGTACCTGAAGAATCTCACCTTCATTCTGCAGGGTTGTCAGTCGTTCCTGGCCTTCCCGCAGTTCTTTTTGGCGTCCCATCAGGGCTTGATTTCGAGAGCCAAGTTCAGCCTCCAAGGTTTTTCGTTGGTCTCGCAAGGTTTGCTCAAGCGAGGAATTTGCAAGAAGCTTGAGGCCCAAGAGTTCTACCTCTTTCGCTGCATGATTCAGTTTCTCGGCCAAGGTTTGGAGTTCTGTGGCATTGGTGAGGGCCAAAACTTCTTGTTCGGCCATATCCCGTAGAAGGCGCTCAAGAGCTTCATCGGCTGAAATACGCTGAGTTTGCATGCGGACTTCGGCTAGCTTGAGATCTTCGAGGCTTTTTCGGTACCCTTCGATAGCTTCAGCGCCCCGCAGGTTCTCATCCAGAAGACGTCGAATTTCTTCCTTGAGTGACTTGGCTTCTTGCCTCGTAACGGCCAAGTGGTCTTCGAGAGCTCTACGCTGAGTAATGATGCCATCAGGAGAAAGAAATTCTTCAAGAAACCGAGGAACCGCACGTCGATAGGTTTCCCATCCCGCTTCAAAGGTTGCCAGGTGTGTCAGGGCTTCGCCCAAAGACAAGGCCAGCTGCCGGTGAAACTCAGTCGGGTCTCCACCGGGGATCTTCTCGATTGAAAAAGCATTACTTAATAAATCCTGACGCCCCTGGAGCAAGACTCTCACTGCCCCTAGCGCTGCCTCCATTTCCCCGGTCAAATGCGGTAGTTTATGCCAGGCAAACCCTTCATCTTTAAGCCTTTGATCGAGTTCCTGCACAAGTCGATCGGTGACCTGCCTCAATTCATCCTGCAGACGCCCATCCACATTCTCAAGTTCTGAAAGCTTTTCTTCATTCCGGTGTCGGTTTTGATCGTTGATCACAATAGCAGTGCGTGCCGTTTCGATGGATACATCAAACTCCCGAATATTTACCTGACAAGAACTAAGGGCTGAAACCAATGCATCCCGGTCCGCCAGACGGGATTTTTGTTCCATTTCCAAGACCGTCTTTTTTTCAGCAATGGATCGACCTTGGGCTTCACCACGGGCGACTTCCTCAGCCCCCTGCCTTTGACGTTCCTTTTGAAGACTTGTTTGATTTTCAAGACTGCTACGAGCTAACTCAACTTCATAGAGCTCTTTTTGGAGTGTCACCAACGAGGTCTCCATTTTCCCAACCTCACCGAGATCACTTTCAAGAGCGAGGGTCAAGACACCCAAATTCTGTCTGGACGTCTCGCGCTCTGCCAGTTTTTTCGTTACTTTTTCATGGAGCTTCTCACGTTCTGTAAAAAGGTTCCGAAGCTTATCAACGATCTGATCCTTTTCCAGGATAAAGATTTCCTGTCGTAAGGAACGGTAAGACTTTGTTTTCTCCGATTGCTTTTTCAGCACTTCCCAAGTCCGCCGAACTTCACCCAGGATTCCTTCCAAAGCCCGGATATTCTCTTCCGTTTTTTCCAGACGGCGCTCTGCTTCCAGTCCCCGAGCTCGGAATTTGGTGATGCCTGCCGCCTCTTCAAAAAGGTACCGTCGTTCTTCTGGTTTTGTAGAAAGAATTTGATCAATGCGCCCTTGTTCCATGACCGAGTACGCTGATTTACCCACACCCGTATCGTAGAATAACTCCCGAACCTCTTTAAGGCGGACAACAGTGTTGTTGATGAAGTATTCGCTCTCTCCTGAACGGTACAACCGGCGCTTGATGGCGATTTCGGGAAGATCGAGTGCTAAATGGTTGTCTTCATTACCCACGGTCAACGTGACTTCAGCCACGTTCAGAGCCTTACGCCCTTCTGTCCCATTGAAGATGACATCTTCCATCTTATCTGCACGTAAGGACTTGCTGGCCTGTTCACCTAACACCCATTTGAGGGCATCGACCACATTGCTCTTACCGCATCCATTAGGGCCTAACAAGGCTGTGATACCAGGGGTGAATTCGATCCTGGCCCGGTCGGCAAAGGACTTAAAGCCGAAGATCTCCAGAGTTTTCAAAAACAAAGGCAGCTCCCATCGGATAGGTCTTGCTCAGGTGGCGCAGATCAGGGTAACTGTACCATCGGGAAGGAGAAAGAGCAACCATGAGAAAGGGATTCACGTGCGGTCTGGACGAAGCTGGTCGGGGACCCTTGGCAGGACCGGTGACCGCTGGCTGTGTTGTACTTCCACCAGAGTTTCCCTGTGAATTTCTTGCTGACAGCAAAGTTCTGACTGCCCGTCAGCGAGATTTTGCCTTTCGTTTAATTCAGGAGCGTGCGTACTGGGGACTGGGTTGGTGCGATGCAACGGAAATCGACACACTCAATATCCTTCAAGCCAGTCTCAAGGCCATGTCGCTGGCCTATGCAGATTTGAAAACGAGGTTCCCTTCCGTAGACATTGTTGCGGCCATTGCTGATGGACTATTTTGCCCCTCGATTCCAGTTCCCTGCACAGCAATGATCAAAGCCGATGCTTTGGAACCTTCAGTATCGGCAGCTTCCATCTTGGCAAAGGTTGCCAGGGACCGATTTATGACGGAGGCTGACAGTCTTGATCCGCGTTATGGTTTTGCCATTCATAAAGGGTATCCGACCCTAGCCCACCGAAGAGCCTTGGTGGAATATGGTCCCAGTCCCCTTCACAGGGCCTCGTTTACTTGGAAACGCCCGACCAATCCTTGAGAATGGTAGACGCTTGTGTCCGAACTCCCGGATCGGAATCCTTTATGGCCATTGTCTTGAGGACACTTTCATACTCAGTGAATTTGCCTACCGCGAGAGCACGAAGAGCTCCGCTTCGAGAAGGAATGGAGTTCTTGTTGTCCAGCAGAATTCCAAAAAGAGCCCGATAAGTTTCCCGTTGGGGCAGAATGGCCCCAGCGATGACAGGTGACAACGTTGGTGATTTTTCTTTGAGTTCTTCTTCCAAGACTTTTTTCAAAGCCTCGAAGGTTCCCTTATACTTTTTGTCGAGAGACAAGTTCAGTGCCTCACGCCAGACGGTGAAATCCGTTTTTCGGTCACTAAGGAAACTGATTACTGTGGCAGGGCCGTCGTCATAGACCGCCAAGGTCTGAAGCGCCGCAATTCGCACCTTAGGCTCAGGGTCTTTCTTGACGCGGTAATTCAACATTTCTTTGAGCTCGAGTGGTTTCGAAGCCTTCGCAGCCTGAGCAGCCGCCTGGCGAACTGAACCTTGTGCATCTCGAAGAGCAGCCGTTAACAGCATCACCTGATTCCCTTTTCCCGGGTAAGCGCTTAGGGTTGCAACTGCTGAAGACCTGAGATCGGTGTTGGTGTTTGCCAGAGCCTCTTCAACCAGAGGCCAGGCGCGTGTATCCCCGATTTTTCCCAAAGCCTCGAGAATCGAACGCCGCAAGAGCGGCTGAGATTCATTTTCTTCGTATTCCTTGAGAAGGAGTTCGACAGCTGCACCTGCCTTCATTTCACCAAAGGCCCAGATCAGATCCGGCTTGTAGTTGGGGTCTGTCTCTGCGTCCCTATATAGCTTCAGCAAGTCCTCAATATGTTCTTTAGCGCCAAGTTTGCCCAAGGATCGTATGCTGGCCAAGGCGAGGATTTTGTTTTTTCCTGAGGTCAGGGTCACCAAGGTTTCTCGGACTTTCTGGCTTTCAATCTCGGTGAGATACGAGACCGCGTTTAAGAGAACACTATTCCCTTTTTTTTCTGGGTCGGCGATTTCTTTGATCGCCCGATCCTCCAGACCTTTGTCTTTTTGGTCGAGAAAGAACAGAAGCAAGGCTTCTTTGAGGTCGTCGTTTCTCGCGTGATCGTAGGCATCGATCAGGAGATCCCGGAATTCCAGGTTTTTTTCCTGACGAAGCGATCTGACCAGATCGAGAACTTCGGTCTCAATTCCATACTGTAACACCGCAGTCCTATCTGTCTTGGATGTGACCTGACCTTCTAGGAAACCGCCCCAAAGAACAGCGACCGAAAGAATGAAAAATGGCAGTTTCACAGTTGCCCTCCTTCCTTTTTCCAGAGTTTCCACGGACGAATGCCCAGTAACAAAAGTCCAACACCATAGAGCACCAAACTGACCAAACCTTCCAAAATCAAGAAAGCAAATGAAGTCCAGGTCATACCATCTTTCCACCAGATACCGGTCCAAGGTAGAGCAGCATCCCAAGCGATGACCACTGGAACCAACGCTAGTGCAACCCGAAAAACAAACCAACCAAGGATTCCAAGACGTCGCCAAGGAAGGTTCTGCCAGGCGAGAACCAGGAGAACCAGGGCGCCAACAGCAAAACCGGCGACACTTCCCACCGCTAGGCCGACGACCCCTAAGCTTGTATTCATCAAGATGACAGATACGGTTACATCGGTGAGAGCCCAAACGATGCTGACACGGAAAGGGGTTTTGTAATCCCCTTTGGCATAGAAAAACCGCTGGAGAAAATTAAAAACACCCGAAAGGAACAGTCCTGAAGAAAGCCAGAACAACACACGTGCTGCCAGGACGGTGTTCTCAAAGGTAAACTGCCCCCTCTGAAAGGCCAGACCAATGATCGGTTCTGCAAAAAGTGCCATAAGCACTCCGGCTGGAATAAGGAGGAGAGCCTGAAGCTCCAGACCTTGTACCATGGTGCCCGAAGTAGCTTGCCAGTCCCTGCGGGCTGCCTGACGGCTCATTCGGGGAAAAAAGACGGTGACGACGGAAGCAGAGAGAACTCCAGCCGGAAGTTGCCAGAAAACGATGGCGTTACTGAGGGCTGAAGCACTTCCCTCGGGTAAGGTAGCCGCCAAGGTCATCGATATCTGCTGATTCAGAAGAGCGATTCCACTGACAGTCAGGGCTGGCCCCCACTTTTTCACCATTGCTTTGAGGTCCGGAGTGATAAATCGCAGTCTCGGAACCATCGAATACCCAAGCTTCCGGATTCCATACCATTGAAGAAGGATGGGAAGAATCCCACCAATCAGAACGCCAGGGATTTGGGCATAAACCCCCATTGTTGGGGCCAGCAACAGCAGGGAAACAATGACAGCAATTGAGAATAAAATGGGACTGATGGCTGGAATCAAGAACCGTTGATGGGTATTTTCAACACCCATCAGCACAGCACTCCAGCTGATGAGAAAAAGATAGAGAATAAACCAACGAAACAAATCGACAGCTAAATTTTGCTTTTCTGCTGTATCAAAAGGCGCGAGGAGCGCCATGATGGCTGGGGCAAAGACGACAGCTAAAACGATCAGCGGCACCAAAATGAGAATTTGAAACGAGAGCATGGACCGGACCAATTCACGACTTCTAAGTCCGGTGGCATCCTCCTCCATGGTTCGGGACAGGACTGGGATGAAGGCCGTGGACATGGCTCCTTCGGCAACAAGTTTTCGAAGGTTGAACGGAATATTGAAGACGACATTCAAGACATCGGCTTTCCAGGTTTGTCCGAACAGCGCGCCAACTACGGCATTTCGGGCAAACCCCATCAACCGGGAAGCAAAGGTTGCGACTCCGACGATAGCGGTATCAGCCACGAGATTTTCCCCCGAATCGACTTAGAAATGCATCCTTGAAAGAAGAAAACCGGTCTTCCCTAATGGCGGCACGAATGTCATTTAGAAAATCATGGAGAAACTGCAAATTGTGCTCGGTAGCCAGCATTGGTCCCAAAATTTCATTGCACTTGAACATTTGCCTGAGGTAAGCCCTTGAATAGGTTGTACAGGCATGACAACGGCAACCTTCCATAATAGGGGCAAAATCCATTTCAAACCGGGCCTTTTTCAAGTCAATCAGACCCTCAGGGGTAAAAACAGAACCGTTGCGTGCAATTCGTGTCGGATACACGCAGTCAAACAGATCAATTCCGTTCTCAACGGCCGTAAGGATGTAGTCAGGGGTGCCGATACCCATCACATAGCGAGGTTTTGCTTGGGGAAGCATGGGGGCGAGGATACCTAGCATTTCCTGGTAAACGGGAAAGGTTTCTCCTACCGAAAGACCGCCGATCGCAACTCCTGGGGTGTCCAAGTCAAGAACCTGTTCAGCGCTCTGGCGCCGCAGGTCGGCAAAAAACTGGCCCTGGATGATTCCAAACAACCTTCCATCGTATGTTTCTGAACGTGCTTGCCAACGGTCAACTGTCCGTTTCAGCCAAGCCGTGGTAGTGGACAAGGCCTTTTCAGCGTCTTTTCTGGTCGACTCTGGTCCGGTACAAACATCAAGAGGCATCAGAATGTCACTTCCAAAGCCTTCCTGAAGTTCAACAACTTTTTCTGGAGTTAAGAGGTGGTAACTACCATCAATATGACTTCGAAATTTCACACCTTCAGGGAGAATTTTTCGAAAAGGAGCCAGAGAAAAAACTTGATAGCCACCAGAATCCGTCAGAATATTGTGCTTCCAACCACTAAATTGGTGGAGACCTCCGGCAGCTTTGATAACCTCTATCCCAGGACGGAGGTAGAGGTGGTAGGTATTTGCTAGGATCAACCGTGTTCCCATCGCCTCGACGGTGGTATGATGGACAGCCTTGACGCTGGCATTGGTTCCTACAGGCATGAACGATGGTAAAGGCACATCGCCGTGGGGAAGGCTCAGTACCCCCGTCCTAGCGCGTGTTGAACTGTCTTGGTGTTCGATGCAAAGCATCCTTCCTCCTGAAAGACCTAGGTTCTGGCACGAGTGAACAAGAAAAATCCCACCACCGCTCCTACCAAAACACCGATTCCAGCACCAACCCAAGGAGGCAGAGCACCAGTTTTGGAGAGCAAACCAAACACCATTTGGAGAATAACGTAAGAAGCCGAAACGAGAAGACTGATGAGCACACTCATCAACAAGATGTTCTTTCGAAAACGTCCCCCGATGGCTGCGGAAATCCAGATTACCACAAAGGGTGAGAAAGAAAAAGAAATCCGTTGGAGTGCATCGGTCTCAGCTTCGGCACTGGGCAAACCCCCACGCTTGAGCGTCTCTACATAGTCCAAGGCTTGTTGAAAGGTCAATTCATTCATCTCAACGTTCTTCCGTTGGAATGAACTGGGAGGATCGGCAATAGAAGGATCAGACCATTGATCATCGAATCGATACGACATAGGTTTTCCTGCCATCGGTTCATAGGTTTTGACTTTATGAAAAACCCATCGGTCCTTTGTCCATTCCGCCCATTCGGCATCCAACCGACGTATCAGGATATCATCCTTCTTCCAAACAAGGATAATGCCTGTCAGTGTCTTGCTTTGATCGTTGTAAAAAGATGCGGAGTACAAGAGCCGGCCAGCATCAGCAAGAAGGGCCACATTTGTGTTGTTCTTGTTGGAGAAGCCTTGAAGAGAACGGTTGAGCTCCTGCCGCTGTGTCTCTGCGGCAATAACACCTCTGTCGTTCCAGAAAAACAAAAAACCGCTGGCCAGCAATCCAATAAGAAAGAGCGGCAAGGTAAACCGCCTGAGGCTGATTCCTGATCCGAAAACGACAACCAGTTCATTATGGGCGTAAAGAGTTCCCAAGACAAAAGAAACAGAAAATAGGAGCGAAGGAGACAGGGACCAGGAAAGTGCCTGAGGAAGATACAGGTAGGACAAGGTGAGGATTTCACCCAATCCGATTCCCATAGGTACCAATTTCGAAAGATTGATAAGAAGGTCCGACAAAACAATACTGAATTGGAAAAAAATCAGGGCCAGGAGAAAAAGAAAGAGAAACTGGGAGAGGAGATACCGAGTGAGCCGGCTCATCGCCTGAGCCTCAGAAGAAGAGGCACCGAGAAGCCAAGAATCAGAAGATTCGGAAGAAAAAGTGCAAGTTCAGGAGACCATGACCATTCCAAAGCGAGAGTTCTGGCCAAGAGAAGTGTTGCCCAGTACAACACTGCGGTCAGAAGTCCCAGACCTATGATTCCTGTCAGTCCCCAGCGTTGCAGAAGAACCGCCAGAGGATAGGCCAGAAAAACAAAACAGAGACAGGCAAGAGGGATTGAGAATTTCTGGTAGTATTCGGTTTTCCAGCTGGCCAAGACGCGATCAGAAAGGTCCCGTGTCTTCAGATCGACCAAACGAACCAAAGTGTCCTGGGCTTTTATTCTTGATTCGGGCTCCTCCACCCCCCGCGTCCACCAGAGAGTCTTGAGGCGGCCTTCCTCGAGGGCAATGGCTGACTTCAGCTCCTTTTGAGCACGATCCAACTCGGACTGTTTGACAGCGATTTGTTTGGCCAGATCATAAGAACGCATTTCCTTGGGCCCCACCGACGGTGCCGAAGGGATCAGGTCCCTTAGAACAATGTTGTAATCCAGTCTTGCCGCAGTGTAGTACTCAAATGTACCGGGTCTTCGGGCGTCGGGAACAATGCCCACCACATCGTCAAAGCGAAGGGTCAGCACGCCTGGTAAGGTTGGATGATCCATCAACCGAGCTGTTTTGGCAGTAATCAACTGCTGGTCATCAGTGCTGGTTTTATCGAGCAAACTGATACCGTGAACAACCTTGCCTTCGACTTTTCCCGTTACAATGAAGAAGTTTTTATAAAACTTTACGGCATAGGAGCCCAATTCCAATTCGGGAGTTGAGAGAATCAACTGCCGATATACCTTGTTGAAGGTCACCGCTCCCTGGGGAAGAAGGACGTCGTTCGCCAAATAGGAACCCAAGGTGAAAAGCAAGCCGAGAAGGAGCACAGGAGCGAAGATTTTGCGATGCGGGATTCCTGAAGCTTGGGCCGCGAGTATTTCTTTGTCCCCAGCAAGCCGCCCAACCGCCAAGAGAATCCCCAACAACGAAGCAAAGGGGGCTGTCAACGCCAAGATGGAAGGAAGGGACGCAACGATCAAAATAGCCACTTGATCGAAAGGGGCTTTCCTTTTGAGGATTTCTTCAGCGAGAAGCAGAATCTGATTGAGAAAAAAGAGGAAGAAAAAAAGCAGGAAGCTGACCACAAAGGCCAAAGAAATCTCCCTAGCGATGTATCTCTGGATTCTCATATTCACTCCACCATCCCAAACCTTGCCCGTTGTTGCCCCAAATCCATCGGCCCTCCCAAATAACAAGGGCGGAAACCCCACCGGAGGGCAATCCGTCCAAGGGTCCCAGTGTAATTTTTTCACCACTGATTTCTGCTGCAATCCCTTCGTCAAGAAAACCCCAGACAAGTTCCAAACCTGACCAAGCGGCTGCTGTGACATACTCAGAACCTCGTGACACAGGGACGAGACGGTTCTGCTCCAGCCGCCAGGCTCCTTCACCCCAAGTCCCCACAGCCCAAGCCTGATAATCCTGACGGGGCTCAATCACCGAGATATTGAAAGGACCAGCCTGTCCTTCTGCGGAAACCGGACTCCAGATACCGTCTTTCCAAGACCACAAGCCCCGATCCTTCGTGCCCACCCAGAATCCGCCCTGCCCGTCAGAAGCCAGAGCGTTCAAAAAAGGACCTGCACCCTGATCATCAATCAGTGTCCACTGGCCACGCTCCCAGCGCCAGAGTCCTTGGCCAAGATAGGCTACCCAGAGCGACTCCTCACTGTCGGCAACAACGCCCTGGATGCGTAAGCCCGTCCACCCCGGGGGGTAAGGAAAGGAACGCCAACTACCGGTAACCTTACTGTAGCGCAGGAAGTTCTGGTCCTGGAAGGCATAGACAAACCAAGCTGTCGCCGTCAGAGACTTGATAGGAGTGACCGTCGAATCTGGCTGCCTAATCAGTTCAGCTGTCTTTGCAGTTAAAGACCATCGAATAAGCGCTCCATTCCAGGTTCCAACCCAGAGGTCATCGCGATCGAGGATGACAGTAGAAACATAATCATCACCACCCGATTCAACGAGACTCTTGGTGCCCAGGAACAGTCTCTGACGAAGGAGCCTCGCCTTGCGGGCATCACTAGTATCTAGCCAGGGGCCGTTTGTCAAACCCCAGAGCGATCTGCCCAATATCGAATCCTTTAGTCTGAACGTTTGATCCCAGGCAAGTTCAAGGTGAACTACGGGAGCAGGGAATACCTGTGCCGCCTTGTCGAGCCAAAGCCTTGCTGGCGCAGCCATAGAAGCTTGGTCAAAGGTTTCCCAGAGCGTCCAGGAAGACCGGAATTTTTCCTCTGGCGAACTGGCGTTATCGTAAATCAATTCCAATTTTTGTACTCGGCTGGCTAGAGGTGTTGCACCATCAAGGACTTCATTCCAGAGAAGTTTCTGTTCGGTCCATAAACGTGCCGGAAGTCCCAGACGCTTCGAAAGTGCGGGTTGACGGATCCAGCCAAAGGGCCAGAGCTCCAAATTCAGCGGCGAAAGTGTCGCAAAATGGGGGCTCTTCACAAGGAGTGAAGGAGGGATTGGTGTGTCAGGAGCAGAAATGGGAAGAGACTCGAAAGCAGGCAGTTTCAGCCATAAAGAGGGCTCTGAAATCGGTGAGAACGGGGGCTCTTCACGGGATAGAGGAGAAGCTTTGAAAGTTGACTCGAGCTCAGGTGCCGGAGGAATCGGAGTTGTTGTACAAGAATAAAGGAGAAATGGAACCAGCAGAGTCGTCCATCTGAGGCTCATTAGAGCATCCACGGCTTTGGCAATGTAAAGCGGCGCGGGATTTTTCCCCAGACAAGGAGGCTAGGTACAGATTTGGCCAAGGACTCAAAGATCAGGTTTCGTTCCTGAATGGAAACGGGAACAGAAAGTACATTCAAAGTTGCCTCGACACCAAGAGCTGAACCATAGGTATCGAACTGTTTCCACAGACGCCCCACACGGTTCTCCATTTTTTCCGCCGCTAGAATAACACCTCCCAGTAGAGCCGACCGAGCGTTGTCCCATTCCTCGTCGGTGGGCGGATCGGAAACAAGCCGGTCAATCTCAAAGGCTAAAGCAGTGAGCAATGGTGTTGTATTTTCTGGGGCACATGTGGCGAAAAACTGCAGCCCCCAAGTGCCAACCGAATCGAAAACTTGGCTGGTTACACTGTAACAAAGACCTCGCTGTTCCCGAATTGACTGGAACAACCTGGAACTCATAGTTTCACCCCAGAGCATTGAGAAAATCTGCCAGATAGCCGCCGCCCTGGCTGATATAGGCACCGGGAACGAAAAGCCTCCCAGAATCTGAATCATCTGGAAATCAGCTTTTTGAATCCATCGCTGGGATGACGGAAAAAAGTTACTTGGAATCGCTGCCGTTTGTTTTTTTTCTGGAAGGACAATTCCATTCAACCGCTCTGCTAGAGCCTGACGTATTTTTTCTGGATCAACACCGCCGGAGAAAGAAACCGTCAGACGATCAAGCGTACCATATTCAGCCCACCAAGCGCGGGCTTCCTCCAAAGTGATGTCCGCCAAACTCTCTTCTGTCCCGGCAACTGGACGACTCCAGTCCCCGGGACTCAATGTCTGAAGAAAGTGGTCATAGGACAATTCCTCAGGATCCTCCAGACTGGAAAGGATCTCGTTACGGATCACTTCTTTTTCATGAAGAAACTCATTCTCAGGAAAGGTCGGATGAAGGCAAAGTTCGGTTAGTGCCTCCACAGCAACTTTCCAAGACTCGGCAGGAACCGTGCATGTGAAGGCAAGCTCTTCGCGGTCTGTCCATGCGTTTAAGTCTCCCCCAACGCGATCGACCAGTCTTGCAAGCGAAACTGCAGAATGGTTGGTGGTTCCCTTGAAAACCAGGTGTTCCACCAAATGGGCAGTCCCGGCTTTACCAGGAGGGTCAAACCGCGATCCCGTAGCAAAAAAAAATCCCAGGGAGAACGTGCGGCTGTGCCCCACACTCTCCCATAGGATTTTAGCGCCGTGGGGAAGGCGGCCGAAACCAATGTCTTCAGCCATATCCTTCCTTCCGTTCAGATCTTCAGACGTCGGCAATACTCAGATTGAGACGGCCCATCTTATCGACTTCAACGAGTCGGACTTTGACAGCTTGACCTTCCTTGAGGATGTCCGAAACAGAATTAACCCGTTCCTTGCTCATCTTGGAAATGTGGCAAAGTCCTTCCTTGCCTGGGAGGATCTCAATAAAAGCGCCGAAGTCCATCAGCCGTTTGACGGTACCGCTGTAGACACGACCGACTTCGGGATCTTGAACCATGCCCTTGATCTTTCCTTCTGCCAGTTCGGAACCTTCCCGATTCTTGCTGTAGATGGTCACGGTGCCGTCGTTGTCGATATTGATCCGTGCACCGGTTTCTTCGCTGATCGCCTTGATGTTCTTTCCACCAGGTCCAATGATCAGGCCGATTTTGTCCGGATCAATCTTCATGGTCAGAATCTTGGGAGCAAAGGGAGAAATGTTGCTGGCAGGCTTATCGAGCACCTTGTTCATGATGCCCAGAATGTGGAACCGGCCTTCTTTGGCCTGGCTCAGAGCTTTGGTCATGATCTCCCGGGTGACGTTGGACACCTTGATGTCCATCTGGAAGCCTGTGATTCCGGCTTCGGTACCCGCCACTTTGAAGTCCATGTCGCCCAGGTGATCTTCTTCCCCCAGAATATCCGAGAGGACTTTCCATCGCTTGCCATCGGTCACCAGACCCATGGCGATACCGGCTACCGGGCGCTTCATGGGCACACCGGCGGCTAGAAGCGAGAGAGAACCACCGCACACTGACGCCATCGAGGAAGAACCATTGGATTCGAGAACTTCTGAAACGACCCGGACGGTATAAGGGAAACTGGTGTAATCGGGCAAAACGTTCTGCAACGAGCGCTGAGCCAAATGTCCATGGCCGATTTCACGACGTCCTGTCGACAACCGTCCGGTCTCCCCCACCGAAAAGGGAGGGAAATTGTAATGCAGCATGAAGGTGGCACGCTTGTCGCCGTCGATCGTGTCCATGATCTGTTCATCAAACACCGTACCGAGGGTCGAGACAGCCAATGCCTGAGTTTCACCGCGGGTGAACAAGGCCGAACCGTGGGTCCGTGGCAAAAGGTCAATTTCGCAGGCGATGGGCCTGATCTGACTGGTATTCCGGCCATCAGCCCGAAGGTCTTTTGCGAGAATATTCTCGCGCAAGATGTCCCGTTCCAGGTCTTCGATAATGCCATGGATGAGTCCACGGTCACCTTCTGGAATCGAAGCATCAAACTTGGCGTGGACCTCGGCCTCGACAGCTTGGATAGCGGCAACCCGCTCAAACTTGCCCTTTACGAAACAGGCGACTTCCATCTTTGCCTGGGCAAAAGCCAGAACCTCACCTTCGTTGGCCAATTTCTTCTCGGCAAACTTGGGCATGGGCAACTTCTTTTTACCAATCGCAGCCACGAGCTCGCGCTGAATTCGGCAAAGCTCCTTGATAAAGCCCTCGGCCTTCTCAATGGCGGCCAGAAGCAGTTCCTCAGAAACTTCCTTGGCACCGCCTTCGACCATGGTAATGCCGGACTCAGTACCCGCTACCACAATCTCAAGCTCACTGGCTTCAATCTGCTCAAAGGTCGGATTGACCACGAGCTCACCCTTCACGCTGGCAATCCGCACGGCAGCCACAGGGCCGTCGAAGGGAATGTCAGAAATGGCAACGGCCGTGAAAGCCGCGACCATGCCGATCACATCGGGTGGATTGATCTGGTCTGCGGAAATCGTGGTGGGAACAACTTGGATTTCACGGGCAAACTTCTTGTCGAACAATGGCCGCATGGGTCGGTCAATCAGCCGGGATACAAGAATTTCCTTATCCCGGGGCCGAGCCTCACGTTTGAGAAACCCACCGGGGATTTTCCCAGCGGCATAATATTTTTCATTGTATTCGACCGAAAGCGGAACAAAGTCCAAACCTTCAGTTGGTTCGGCAGCGCAACAAACGGTCGCAAGAACAACCGAGCCGCCATAGGTGGCCAAGACGGCACCATTGGCTTGTTTAGCCATCTTTCCTGTTTCGAGAATCAGCTCTTCATTGCCTAGCTTTAGGCGTACTTGGTGCATGATTCGCCTCTTACTTTCTCAAGCCGAGCTTTTCAATAAGCGTGCGGTAACCTGCGAGGTTGGTGGTCTGAAGGTAGCGCAGCAGACGGCGACGCTGTCCAACCAACTGCAACAGTCCGCGACGGGAATTGTGGTCTTTTTTGGACACCTTGAAATGCTCAGTCAGGTACTGTATCCGCGCGGTAATGAGGGCAATCTGCACCTCGGTGGAACCTGTGTTAGCAGCTGCACCGCCAAAATCGGCGACAATCTTCGCCTTTTCTTCCTTACTCAAAGCCATTGTGTACTCCTTATACAAACACAATTTGTTGAAAACTATTCCCCGGGGGAGACTCCCAGGATAAATGCTCTCGATCAACCCTTAAGTCCGTGTTTAGCCCATCCAAGCGTACCGGATACAGACCCGGCGGCGGTAGAAGCTTTCCCACAACGCTGCGGTCAACGGTGCAACGACCGCCGCCCCATCGGAAGGGAGGTTCCAAGGGAAGAACATAGGGCCGTCCTAAAAGGGACCGGGCCTCTGACAGCTTCCCCTCAGCAATAGCCTGACGAACCGCAGAGCTACTGACAGGCCGACCTTCGAGTGTGAAGGGTGGCAATACGGTAAGCCTCGTTTCGGGATCGGCAAGCCAGCCAAGATCCGCTGCTGTTGTGGCCGAGTTTTTTCCAAAAGAAAAATTCCAGCCCAACACCAGTTTGGAAAAGACAAAAGATTTTTTTAGGGTTAAAAAAAAATCCCTGCCGGACATTTTACTGAAACCAGGGGAAAAGTCAATGACGACAACGTGGTCTACCCCAGCATCCGCCAAGGCTTGAACCTTCTCTTCCCAGGTCATTAGATCACCGGGGTAGCCGGGGTTGAGGAGCTTTTTAGGGTTGTCCCGGAAGGTGACAACAAGAGACTCGCCCTGCCCCGGACCGCTGCGGCGAAGTTCCTCAATCAATGCTTGATGTCCTCTATGGACTCCATCGAAAACACCTATTGTTGCGGCCAGGGGATTTGGCAATAAGGGATTCGTACCTACGGTGGACCAAGGATAAATGGTCAAGAATCCCTTCCCCGATCCACAAAGAGATAGGTCCAACGGGACAGTACCCGCTCTACCAAAGCAAACAGTTTACCTTGTGAGGAAATCAAACCGACACGATCGCTGGTTTGGGAATCGAGTCCAGGGACAAATACCCCGGGATCACGGCCATTCAGGACGGGAAGAACCGATTCCGCAGGGACTTCCAGAACGGGAATTCCCAGAGTATTGAGAGACCACAGGGCGTCTTTGAACTCCATAGGTTCTTCAGGAAGGTCAAAAGGTCCAACCCGAAGACGATTCAGTCTGGTGACATAAGCACCACAACCCGCAGCACGCCCCCAGTCTCTGGCAATGGAACGAATGTAGGTTCCTTTAGAACAATGGATACGAACCGTTAAGACCGGACTGGACCAGGAAACGACATCGAGGGAATATACCGTAACCGCTCGGGCTGGAAGATCCAGAATCTGCCCTGATCGAACCCTATCGGAAGCACGCTTTCCCTGCACATGGATCGCACTGTAATCCGGAGGGATCTGCATTAAAGGACCAATCCACCGGGAAGCCAGCAAGGGCACACGATCGTCCGGGATGGTTTTACCTTCAAACACGACAGTACCCGTTGGGTCTAGAGTATCAGTTTCCACCCCAAAGGTAAAATCTGCCTCATACACTTTATCGAAGGCTGTAAACAAAGGGTTGAACTTAGTGAATTTTCCAACAAGTACAACCAAGAGTCCTTGTGCAAAAGAATCGAGAGTCCCGGTGTGCCCAACGGTATTTCCGTAAAGCCTCTTGACCGGATAAAGAGCTTGAAAAGAGGTTCGGCCCGGTTCCTTCTTTAAAAGAACCAAGCCGTTGGTCGGCTCAGGAACGGTTGGCCTCATCGATGATTCGGTTCAACTCCATGGACTTTTGGATCGAGTCGTCGGCAAAGAACAACATTCGGGGAACGGTTCTCATTGATAAACGCTT
Source organism: Spirochaetota bacterium (assembly GCA_020049045.1). Taxonomy (GTDB): domain Bacteria; phylum Spirochaetota; class Spirochaetia; order JABEVK01; family JABEVK01; genus JAIFLN01. Next base: position 49,898 of record JAIFLN010000055.1, read on the forward strand.
CATCAAGAGACCTTGAATAAAGCCAGAGGCGTGATTCAAGGCCTCAACAGCTTTTTCAACTGTTGTCTCCTTCTGAAACGATGAGATATACACTTTTGCCTGACTCAGATCATTGCTAACCTTGACCAAACTCACAGAAAGAAAAGTGCTCACCCTGGGGTCTTTGATCTCCTGAGTCAGAATCATCTGACTCAGGACACCTTGGATGAGACTTTCTACTTTCTTTTTTCGAACTTCGTTCATGACGGAGCAGACGCCGAGGACTTAGCGATCTGTGCCTTTTTTGCAGCTTCAGCAGCTTGGGTCTCAGCAATCGTGATTCCCAATTTCTTGGCAACCTTGGTTTGTTCTACCACTTCAAAGACGTCACCGACCTTGACATCTGTATAGTTGTCAACGCTCATACCGCACTCAAAGCCCTCCACGACTTCCTTGGCATCGTCTTTGAAACGGCGAAGTGACGTAACCTTACCGGAGTAGATCTGAATACCTTCGCGAATGATATTGACATGACTGGTACGTTTGACCTTACCCGATGTGACCATACAACCAGCCACCAAACCAATTTTGGGAACCTTGAAAGTATCGCGCACTTCCACCTGGCCGATGACCTCTTCACGCACCTCGGGCGCCAACATTCCTTCCATCGCATCGCGGATATCTTCAACGGCATCGTAGATAATATTGTACTTGCGGATCTCGACCTTTTCGCGCTCGGCAATCTGCTGTGCCTTGCTCGTTGGCCGGACATGAAAGCCAATGATGATTGCTTGTGAAGCCATTGCCAACGTAACGTCCTGCTCAATAATGGCACCGGCTCCAGAATGGATACAGGACAAACGGATTTCAGCCGTGGAAAGCTTCTCGAGGGCAGCTTGAAGGGCTTCTACGGAACCGTGGACGTCGCCCTTGATAATGACCTTGAGTTCTTGGACCTCTCCGGCTTGTATGGTCGAATACAAATTGGCCAAAGTGACTTTTTTGACGTTCTTGGCTTCTTCCAACTTCTTCAGTTCCTGACGTTTCTCAGAGAAATCCTTCGAATCGCGTTCACTTTCGGTAACTTGGAATGGATCACCGGCTCCAGGGATACCATTGAATCCCAGGACTTCGACAGGCATTGAGGGACCCGCTTCTTTGACGGGTTTCCCATGGTCATCGAACATTGCCCTTACCTTGCCGGGGAACACGCCGCCGACAAAGTAATCGCCTACCTTGAGAACACCTTTTTGAACAAGAATCGAAGCTACAACACCCCGTCCCTGATCGATCTTGGATTCTATCACCTTGCCTTCGGCTCTGCGTTTTCTGCTGGCTGTCAGTTCCATAACCTCAGCCTGAAGTAGAATCGCATCGAGCAACTCGTCAAGACCGAGACGCTTCAGCGCCGAAATCTCAACATACATAGTCGAACCACCCCATGGCTCAGGAACCAAACCGTAGTCCGAAAGCTGCTGCCGGACTCGATCAGGATTGGCTTCAGGCAAATCCACTTTATTGATGGCAACAATAATGGGAACCTTGGCCTCTTTGGCATGGTTGATCGCTTCGATGGTCTGTGGCATGACACCATCGTTGGCGGCAACCACCAAGACAACTATGTCGGTAATCTGCGCGCCCCGGGCACGCATCAAAGTAAAGGCCTCATGGCCAGGAGTATCGAGGAAGGTTACATCACCCTTCACATGGTGAACCTTGTAAGCTCCGATATGCTGTGTAATTCCGCCATACTCACCGGCAGCCACGTCGGTAGTCCTTATCGCATCAAGAAGCTTGGTCTTACCGTGGTCAACATGTCCCATGATCGTTACGATCGGCGGCCGATGCACCAAATCTTCCGGTGCGTCTGTCTCAGTCTCGATCACCGTTTCATCGTAGAGGGAAATAATCTTGACTTCGGTTCCGTATTCAGCGGCAAGAATCTGAGCGGTCTCGGCATCAATCTGCTCGTTGATCGTGACCATCATCCCCATACTCATCAATTTCTGAATGAGCATGGAAGCTTTGAGGTTCATCTTCCGAGCCAGTTCGGCAACGGTAACAACCTCCATGATCTCAACTTCTTTGGGAACAGGATTGGCTTTCGCTTGAGCCCTCTTCTTGGCCTGATTGGCCTTATCGAGGAGCTCCTCCTTTTCCTTGAGATACGTTTTTTCTTTCTTGGAGCGGAACTTCTTTGGTTGGCTGCTCTTCGTCAAGTCAACGGGAGGAGTTCCACCAGGGCCACCACCGGGACGGGGACCATAGCCAGGGCCTCCGGGACGGGGACCATAACCAGGGCCACCGGGACGAGGACCATAACCAGGCCCCCCCGGACCACCGGGACGAGGACCATAACCGGGACCACCAGGGCCACCGGGACGAGGACCATAGCCAGGTCCCCCCGGGCCACCGGGACGGGGACCATAATTGTTACCTTGGTAGCCTTGACCCTGAGGACGGTCGCCGTAAGGACGAGGAGGACCGCCAGGTGGGCCCCCTTGAGGACGAGGCCCGCCCCACTGACCTTGAGGACGATCGCCTTGAGGCGGGCGGTTTCCCCACTGATTGGCAGGACGGTCGCCGTAAGGACGAGGAGGACCACCCGGTGGGCCACCCTGAGGACGAGGTCCACTCCACTGCCCCTGAGGTCGATCGCCTTGAGGGCGATCACCCTGCACAGGCCGGTCACCCTGAGGTCTCGGACCACCCCATTGTCCTGGGGGCCGGTCACCATAGGGACGAGGTTCCCGAGGAGGTCGACCGGTTTCAATTCTTAATCCCTCAGGTTTAGGCGCGTTGGGATTGGGGGCAACCCGACGCATTTCCTGCGGTCGCTTCGAAGCAAATTCCGCAATCTTTTCTGCACTGAGGCCAGAAGGAGTGCTAGCTACGGTCGGCTTTACGGGTCCGACCGTTCCGGGAGTCGATGCCGAGGAAGCGGCAGGTCGAGGCTGTGCCTGGTTTGGGGACGGAGGTGCCACCTCGGCTTGTCCCTCGAGTCGATGGGCTACCACAACTTTCTTTACGACGGTCTTCTTCTTGACGACGACGACTGCCTTTTTCTTTTCCCCATCAGAAACCGGTTCAGGAACAGGCTGTGTTTCAGGCTTGGCATGCTTGATGAGGGTGGCCTTGGGCTTCTTGTTATCCAATTCTTCAGACATATTCGGTTATTTTTCCTCGGCTTCCTCTTCCTCAATCTCAAAACTCAGGCCGACTCCGCAGTTGGGGCACTGGGTCATATTGATCTGGACGGGGTGCCCGCACTCTGGGCATTCGAATTCTTCTTCGTATTCTACAGCATCTTCCGGCGAATAATCAATCGGAGCTTCTTGTCCTTGTTCGTCTACGATTTCAACATTCTCTTCGATGACCTTCATCAACGTCTCAACATCTTGAGCCGTAATTCCGTCGATCTTGCCCAGGTCTTCCCGTGAGAGATTGACCAGGGTCTCAATAAGAACAATGTTGTGCTCTGCAAGGACTCCCACCAGGCGTTCGCTGATACCTTCGAGCTCTGCTACGCTGGTGATCACCGATCCTTCGGCTTCTTCGTCATCCCGGAACAGACCGTGAGCAGTTTCACGAGCTTCACGGCTGAGGTCCATCTCGGCGAACTGCTCTTCTGTCTTGACGTCAATGCTCCAGTCAACCAGACGGTTGGCCAGCTTCACATTCAGGCCCTGTTTGCCAATAGCAAGACTGAGCTGACTTTCGGGAACAACTGCCAGAGCTTGCTTCTTCTGTTCGTCGAGGATCACCACTTGACTGACTTGGGCAGGATTCAAGGCATTGCGGATGAACTCGCGGGGTTCAGGATCCCACTTTAGAACGTCGATGCGTTCTCCCTCGAGTTCTTTCATAACAGCCTGAATCCGGACGCCCTTAAGCCCAACGCAGGCACCGATAGGATCGACTTCCTGTTTGACAGACCGGACTGCAATTTTGGTACGGTATCCGGCTTCTCGGACAATCTTGTGGATCAGAATCGTCTTCTCATAGATTTCTGGAACTTCAAGCTCAAAGAGTTTTTCTACGAATTTCGGGTCTCGCCTGGTCAGTACAACCTGCAGTCCGCCTGGAGTCTTGCGGACTTCACTGATCATGCTCTTGATTCGGCTGCCGGGTGCATACGTTTCACGGGGTGACTGGTTTTTCCGGGGAAGGATCCCTTCGGTGCGCCCTAAATCGACGTAGATATTGCCGTTTCGTTCGCGCTGGTAGTACCCAATGATCACCTCATTCTCTTTGCCGGAGAACTCGGAATACAAAGTGTCTTTCTGGATATCACGCAGATACTGTTTGGCACGTTGTTTGGCGGTATGCACCGACGAACGGTCAAATTCCTTAGGATCGATTTCGATCAGGATCTCGTCACCCACGGAGGCTTCTTCATTCAGCTCACGGGCATCTTTGAGTTCGATCTCACCGACAGGATCGTAAAGGTCATCGTCATCTACGACGATCTTCTTCGCAGAAATGGTTACCTCACCAAGATCCTCGCCAAATTTGACAATGGCGTTTTCGCTGGTTCCGTAAGTCTTCTTGTAAGCAGCCAGGAGGAATTCCTCCACAACTTTCTGGACCAACTCACTGCTGATCCCCTTATCCTGGGTGATGGCTCGGATGGAATCGCTCAGTTCAGAGTTCACTCTGATCCTCCCTTGTCATAAGTCATGCAATTTTGCTTTGTGGATCTGGTCCACGGGTATGGGCCGGGACCCCGTCTTTGTTTCGAAGGTGACAACTTCACCCTCGAAGGCAGTCAGTAAGCCCTCTTCCCAATCCGAGGCACCTACCAGGTACAGTCGCGTTTTTTTCCCAATATAGAATCCCAATTCCCGTTTATATTTCAGAGCTCGCTCCAAACCGGGAGAACCTGCTTCTACCGAAAGATCCTCGGTTTTCAACAAGGTCTCAAGCTTCGGTAGCAAAAGACGATGGGTCTTCGTCAAAACATCGATTCCCAATCCCTCAGAGCTATGAAGAACCAAATGAACTGAGGTTGTCCCGTTCTTTGTCCTCATACCGAGATCAACAAGGTTGAGACTGAGGCCTTTGAGAAATTGATCAAGGTTTTGGAAGACGGGGTCTTCAGGATCATTCAACAACATAGGACACCATAAAAAAAAAGAGCCGTTTCCGACTCTTTTACGATTAGAGAGCTTAACTGTATGAAAGACAATACCCATCAAGAGTCTGCCTGTCAACCGGGCTGATTAATGGAGGCCTAAACAGAACACCCGTACTTCGTGTGCGCCTGCTTGCTTGAGAAGTCGGGAACAAGCTTCAACGGTGGCACCGGTGGTGACAACATCGTCGATCAGCCAGACTACGGGTTCCTCCTGAAATCGCTGGAGATTGCGGTCCTTCAGAAGAAAGGCTTTTTGTGCGTTCTCGAGACGATGCGAACGGTCGAGAGTTTTTTGCTGCGCTGACGGTAACCGCTTCAGCACCCTCCAGACAGGCAGATGAGCTTCTTTGCCTAAGGCAAGTGTCAAGGTCTCAACGGGATCCCAACCACGGCGCCAAAGGCTTCTTCGATGAGATGGGACGGGAACCAATGGGCCGCGGGGCTCCAAGCGTGAAGCCGCAGAACGGGCCCAGAAAGACGCCAGACTGGGATGACCTCCGAATTTGTAAAGTCGGAGAAGTTCTCCACCGGGATCATGGTAGCCAAAAAGACCATCAAGGGAGGGAAAGGTCCAGGTCTGTACAGAACAGTCAATGCACATGCCAGCTTCGGCAAGGCGGACTTGGCCACAGGTAGGACATCGGCCGATGCCTGACTCAGGGGTCTGAGAGGGCTGATAACGGGCCTGGCAGACCCGACAGAGTATGCCAAGAGGAATGGGAATGCCGCAACAAAGACAACGCTGGGGAAGAAACGAAAAGGAATCCATAGAACCCCTGACAGGCCTAGAGTGCCTCCTGCTTGAGCCGACTCAGCAAATTTAATGCTTCCAGTGGTGTCAAGCGGTCAAGATCGAGTGATTTCAGCTCGTTTCGAATGCTGTCTTCAGGGATAAACAGATCCAACTGCTGTTCAACTTCAATCATACGCTTGCCCCGTTTGGGGACAGCCGCACCTTCTTCAGGCGGAAGATTCTCGAGGATTTGTGAAGCCCTCAACAATACTGGTTCTGGAACCCCGGCCAACTGCGCTACGTGAAGGCCGTAACTATGGTCGGCGGCTCCTGGAACCACCCGGCGAAGAAAGACGACCTCCTCGCCATCCTCAAGCACAGCCATGGAAAAATTCTTGAGAGCTGTGTGTTTGAGGGCTGTCAGTTCGTGAAAGTGGGTGGCAAAAAGTGTTTTGGCTGCCACCACATCCAGTAAGTATTCACAGATGGCCCAGGCCAGACTGAAACCATCACGGGTTCCCGTGCCCCGCCCCACTTCGTCCATAATGACAAGGCTAGCGGGAGTAGCATTCCTAAGGATATAGGCAGTCTCATTCATTTCAACCAAAAACGTCGACTCTCCTCGGGCAAGGTGATCGCTTGCCCCGACCCGGCAGAAAATCCTGTCCACCGGAGCCCACCGTGCTGCTGAAGCTGGAACGAAGGAGCCTATTTGACCCATAAGAACGATCAGAGCTGTCTGTCGCAGATAGGTGGATTTTCCGGCCATATTAGGGCCGGTGATCAGAAAAAGGGTCTCTTGTGGAGAAAAAGCGATGGAATTGGGAACAAAGGGGGCGTCGTTCAGAACTGATTCGACAACAGGGTGCCGGGCGTCCTCAAGAATAAGCTCGGAAACTTTTGAAAACGTTGGGCGGATATACCGATGAAGCACGGCTGTCTTTGCATGGGATGCCGAGACATCAAGGGCCGAAGTGAAACTCGCCATTGCCTGGAAATCAGGAATCAGAAGCTTTGTTTCCTCACGAAGAGCTAAAAACAGAACCCGCTCAAGCTCAAAAATTCGATCCTGTGCATGGAGAAGGGTCTCTTCAATCTCTCCCAGTCGAGGAGTTGTAAAACGTTCAGAACCAACCAGACTCTGTTTCCGCCGGAAATGAGATGGAAGCTGATCGAGCTTGGACTTCGTCACTTCAAAGAAGTACCCGATGATCTTGTTGTAGCGGATACGTAGCTGGGGAAGCCCCGTTGCCTGCTGTTCTTCGAGAAGGTACGCATCGAGGACCTCCTGACTGTGGTCCCTTAAGTGCCGAAGCTGGTCAAGATCTTGATGGAACCCCGTTTGTATCAGACTCCCCTCAAAAAGTGTGGGAGATGGATCCCGAAGCAGGGCTTTCTCAAGATGCCTGACCCAAGAACTCAGACGGTCCCTGGAATCGACAGGCCAGATTTCACCGGGCGAAAGGGAGGGTGCCGAAAGGTCTAGCAGACCCACCAAGCCATTGGCAAGACCGGCGGAGGCTTCGAGACCTAATAGATCGCGGGGGGAAGCTTTGTCGAGCGCCAACCTGGCCGTCAGTCTTTCCACATCCAGCAGTCCAGAAAGCAACTCGCGAACATCTCCAAGCAATTCCGGTAAAGCGACAAGAAGGGCCACCCCATCAAGGCGGGACTCGATGGAAGAACAATCCACAAGTGGAAACAACAGGTGAGAGCGGAGCAAGCGGGCTCCGGGAGCCGTCAGTGTGTGGTTCAGTACTGAATACAGAGTATTGTTGAGGCCACCGTCCCGGGTATTCGCGGTCAGTTCAAGACTCCTCGCCGACTGTGGATCGATCTGCAGAAATTCACTGGCCCGGTAGGATACCAAGGAGCGAAGGTGGGCCAGAGAACGCCCGGGTGAATTCAATTGCCAATACTCGAGCAAGGCCCCAGAAGAGGCTGTTTCGAGTGATTTTTCCTCGAGACCGAAGGCTTGAAGACTCAAGACACCAAAATGGCCCAAGAGGCGGCGGTAACCGGTCTTTTTGTCAAACCGCCAGCCAGGAAGTTTCGTGATCGTTGTTCTGTCCAATCCAGAGAGCAAAGTTTCCAGGAAGGGATAGGCTTCGAGTGCAGAATCCGAGACCAGAAGCTCGCGAGGTTGGAACCGGGAGAGCTCACGCTCCAGGGGTTCTGCCCGGCCTTGCAGGCGAAACACGGTGCAGCGGAGGTCACCGGTTGAAAGATCGGCAGCAGCCAAGGAACAGTGATCCGTTTCAAATGCCAATGCCACGGTATAATTAGAAGCAGAACTGGCGAGGTACCCGTCTTCCACCAGGGTACCAGGTGTCAGAATATCCACCACTTCCCTTCGAACAATCCCCTTATCGGCCCCAGGTACCGAAGTCTGCTCGCAGACGGCAATACTCCTCCCCGCCTCCAGTAGTTTTTTGATGTACGGTTGTGCGGAATGGTAAGGTATTCCGCACATGGGTTCACCTTGACGGTGAGTCAGCGTCAAACCTAGCAGCCGGCTGGCTTCCCGTGCGTCTGACTGAAACATTTCGTAAAAATCACCAAGCCGGAAGAACAGAATTTTATCGAGGTGGCGCGCTTTGATTTCCTGGTATTGACGCATCATAGGAGTAGGCTCGGTCATGGTCCCATCTTAGGGAAAATGCCTGCAGTCCTCAAGGACAAAAAACCGCTTGGGCGTTGTGTTTCCCTGGAAATTTCATATAATGACCATTGTGGCTGAGGCATTATACCACCAGGAAAACGTTTCGGGGCTTTTCATACGTGCCCAAGGACATATCACCGCATCTGTCTCAACGGACATGCGCGAAATGATCCTCAAGCGTTTGACCCAGGCACCGGTACCTTCGATGCTTGCGGTTGACCTCTCCGCCTGTGACTACATGGATTCGACATTCATGGGGTTGCTTGTTGGCTTCCATAAACGGTATAAAGTCCTGACTGGCAGAGCTTTAACGATTCTCCGACCAAGTCCCGAATGTGAGAAGTTGCTAAAGGGTTTAGGTATCCTAAAACTGATGACGTTGGTCACCGGGCCGGAGCCACGAAGTCCAGAGCAATGGATCAGCTTGAAGGCCGATCGGTCTCCCACCACGGAAGTCGTTCTCAACGCGCATAAAAACCTGAGTGAGATTTCTCCGGAAAACGAAAAACGTTTTTCCCTGCTCCAGAGTGTGCTGGAGCAACAGCTGGAAAAAAAAGATTCCTTATAAGTTCTTAACGGCTTAGATCAGCCTGCAGACGTTGAATGACGTCATCTGTAATGTCGGCATCTGGTCCGTACCAGATCACGGCGGGATTAGAAGAATTCAAGATTAAAGCAAAGCCTTTTGAGATCGCGGCTTGTTCAATCTCGGTCGGGAGGAGTTTCTGAAGAGTTGTGTCGTTCTTGACGGCTTCTCCCGCTGCCGCCAGTTCTTCCATCTTCCGTTTCCCGAATTCAGAATAGCCGTCTTTTTTCAAACTGATGGTGTCGTCCAAGGATTGGACCTTGGCAGCGTCCCCTTTTTTTGACGCCTCGTTGCGTTGGTCAGTCAAAGCACGGATCTCGTCTCTGAGTATGTCAATCTCTTTTTGTATTGCTATCCGCAAGTCTTCAACCTGCTTGGTTTTGGCATCTTTGTAGAATTGGGAGACCCTGGTCAAGTTGACCACTCCGGTCTTCGCAAATTGCTGAGCATAAAGCCCGCTCATAGCGATCAGACTCATCAGGGTCAGAATCAGAAATCGATTCATACCGGACCTCCTAGTATTCCATACCAAATGCAACGACGAGTTTCATATCAATGTCTTCCCCGAAGAGTCCATCACCCGGCGTCCAAATGAGTTTCCCAGTCTGGTCAAGCACAAATGGTTTGGCAAAGTACAAGGCCAAGGGAAACTGGGGACTGACAATGCGGATTCCTGTACCCCAGGAAAAGCGGTGTTCGATGATTGGACGTGTAAACAAGTCCGATTTCGATGAAGTGGCATCGACAAGAAGTGCTTGGTCGATAAAGGTGTCCCACCAGAGCAACTGGCCAACAAAAGGAACGGGCGTCCGGATTTCTGCTCCAGAAGTCCAAGTAGCCTTTCCTCCAGTCTGATAACCCCAACCCCGACCTGAGAGCATGCCATCGATATACAATTCATCTGTTGGTTGAGTTACCGTTGTACCCCAACCAGCATTGGAGGAGGTTAAGAAACTGAATCCAGATCGGAGCCTGAGAACAAGGTCGAAGTTGTAGTTGTCAGCGACAGGCAAGCTGAAGAACTTCCAATAATTCTCAGCCTTGGTGTCGAAGCGGGTGAAATGTGTCTCACCCCCTAAAAAACCACCGGCAAAGGTGACCGTTTGCGAAAGGAGAAAACCGTTGTTCGGGTTGTAAACGAGATCTCTTGTGTCCCAGGTTCCCTTGGTCCACCACTGATTGCCCAAACGCCAGCGGTCAAGGTTGTCCCGCAATGCCTGGTTGGAGGGGCGATAGATGGTCGGGTCGTAGGTGATCATCTGAAGGGTGGATTTTTCTCCTGTTCCCAGGCCAAACCGTCCCAAAGCAGTGTACCAGGAGTATCCCGTATTGACTCCCAGGGTAAATTGCCAGCTGTCGTATTTCATCTGCGAGTTCTTTTTGACGCTGCCGTTGTTCAAATCGAACTGGTATCGGGAAATCAGACCGTTTTCAGAAACCTGAGCGCTCGTGGCGATTCCCGGAAAGAGGTCGCCGGCTTTATAGGAAATTCCATTGTAAGTTCTGTCTGCACTGAACACATACTCACCGTCTCGATACGGGTCAGGAATTTCGTCGTTGGCGTAGGTCGGCCCCAGAATGTCCTGATCGATCTTCGTATTGACTGCATGAGTGAACCCAAGTTGCCCCCCGAGGGTCAGCCGCTGGTCGAGAAACCAGTTCTCAGTGAAAGAAAGATTGAGCGTCTGATTGACGGGAGAAAGGGTTGATTCAACACCGAGAGTCTGGCCGTTGCCCAGGAAGTTTCGGTCAGACCATTTGATTTGCGCCGATATGGGAAAATCAGAGGTACCCGAAAACGCCAGACCAAAGGAAATGTCGGCGGTCTTGCCTTCTTCGACATTGAGCACCAGGTCCATCAACCCGTCGGCAGAGCCTTGAGGGGTCTCAGGCGTGACGGATCCAAAATACTGCAGGTTGTAGAGGTTTCGGATTCCTGAGACAATTTTAGCCTTGCTGAAAACATCGCCAACTTCAATCGGCAACTCGCGGAGAATGACTTTATCCTTGGTCTTTGTATTGCCCTTGACGAGTAGGTTTTCAATATGGGCACGCGGCCGCTCCACAATATTGACCGTGTAGCGGACGGTACGTCCGTCGCGGACTTCCTGCCGGCTGATGTTATTGAAGATGTAACCGTTTTCCAGATAAAGATCGACAACCCGCTGGTAATCTGACTCAAGTCGTTCCTTGCTGAGAGTTTTCCCGACGGGCTGCCTTACCAGTGCCTGAAGCTCCGTTACGGAAAAAATCCTGTTTCCCTGGAAGGAAAAGCCGCCGAAAATGAGGGCTTCACCTTCTTTAACGGTCAGAATCAGGTTGAGAACATTTCGGTCGGCAGCCGTGTCAAAGGTGACATTCCGTTGGACATCGACAATCCTCGCATCCAGATACCCCTTGTTCCAATAGTAAGATTCCATGGTTCGTACGTCTTGGGTAAAGGCGGCTTCTTTGAAGAGCCCGCTGTCAAAAAAGCCTTGAGCTTTGGTGTTCATGAGCCCTTTCAGGGTCGACTCAGAAGCAAATGAGTTTCCTTGAAAAGTAATGGATTTAACAGCTGTCTGGAGTCCCTCATCAATTTTGAAAAGAACTTTTGTCCTGCGACTGTCAATTTCCTGGACGGTGGTTGTGACGGCAACGTCCAAGAATCCACGCTCCCGGTAGTAAGTCTCGAGAGCTTGAACATCGTTGCTGGCTTTTGCCTGGTTGATCAGGTCGCCTTTTTTTACCGTCAGCACCCCTTGGAGCTCACCGGAACGCAGTTTGGTATTGCCGGAAAAATCGATGGCATCCACAATGGGTTTCTCAGTGACTTTGAACAGCAGGATGACTTCAGAGCCCAAATCATTGGCTTTGATCGCTGTCGGGACAATCAACCCTTCAAAGAAATCCAGATTATAAAGGGCGCTTTGAAGATCCTGGAACAAGGCTTCGGTGAATTTCTTTCCGAGATAAGGCCGGGTCACTCCGTCAATATCGGACCGCTGAACAGTCGCCAAGCCGTCGAAGCGGATATCGGCGATGGGCTTGTCCAAATACCAGTCAGTTGAGGACTGGGCGGCCACAGGCCAGCTTAGGACCAAGAGTCCCAAAACGAGTATCCACAGGGATGGCTTCATGCGTTCTCCTTGACCATCAATAACTCCAATTCCACCGGAACGTTACCGTATTGTCGGTGACAAACAGGGTTTCGGGGTGTTGGGGAAGCAGGGTCCAGTTCAATAGGAAAAACGGTGTTTGGAATTCCATCTGGAACTCCGGTTTAACCACCATTTCCGGGGAAACCTGCGTTACAATGCTCCCGTCTCGTCGGAACGCAAGGGTTCCCTGCAAGAATAGGTCATCGCCGATATACTTTCCGAAAAACAGGCGTGTGTTGTCAAGATAATCCGAAGCTTCCATGGGGCCATTTCGGCTCAAAAGGCTTTTTTTCAGGATCTCCGTCTTAACGGTGAACAAATCAAGATTGAAATTCTTCTTCACAGTCTCTTCAAACGGAGTGAGCAGGAAGCTGGTACCGACATCTGATGCTACAGAAAGGGCTGTATCCAAGTTGGTGGTCTTTGTGTAGTCCGTAGGGAGTGCCAAGGTTGTCCCGACCAACTGCTGCAGTTCATCAGCACTTTTATAAGGGACGGCATCGAAGCGCGGTGAGAATTTCGCCAGGGTTCCGTCTGCGTTCAGATTGACGGTGGTGGTGCCATCGGTTTCTCTGTATTTCCACTCAGCACGGACCTGAAGATGCGGATCAAAACCATTCTGATTTTCTTGAAAACCCAACAGCCCCTCCTTGATGAGAAAGGTCCGATTCAGGTAATTGATCTCGCCAGTCCTGAGACCCACCTTGCCGACCAGTGACCAGGAATTGGCAATATCACTGCTTTTGAATTGCAGAGTCTGATTTCCGGCAGTCACGGCTCGAAGGAGAGGCAAGGTCGCATTGGGCCAGAGAAATTCCACTTTGCGGCCTGTTACCAGAGTGAGATCGGCATTAAAACCAAGACTACCATCGGAGTCCCAGATGGGTTCAGAATCCTTCAAGGTCACCAAAGTGTCTTGAATAACGAGGCGCCCTCCAAGAGTGACAGCAAGGGGCGTGCCTTTGATCACGATAAGACCCGTCACGTCTCCTATGGCTGACAGTCCCTTGTAAAGATACGAACCGGGTATGGGTGAGAGCGAATCAGTCTGAATGGTGATCTGATATTCCTCGGGGAGCAGATGGTCGAGTCGCGAGGTTCCTGAAACCATCCAGGTCGAACCCTTGGGGGCCACATTGACCGGATCAAACCAAACCCGATGCCCCTCGGCCACAAGGGGGATGTCGACCGGTCCAAGGGGACGCCGGACAAAAACACTTTCAGCTGTGACATTTTTGAGGAGGAGATTTCCGTTGACCTCGGGATCTGAGGGTGAACCGCTGAGGGTGAAACCACCGATGGCTGTACCCGAAGTCAAGGCAAACGATTTCGAGTTGATAAATTCTTTGATCATGGAAAGATCGGCCTGGAAATCGCGGACAGCGACCGTAAAGGTGTTGTTCTTCCAGACACCATCCGCTTCTGCCCTGATAGGAAAAGGATCTTTGGCCCGCAGCTTAAAGGATCCATCTGACAGGCCTTGAGCCGTCAATCCCCCGTCCCCCCAAACCGCCTGCCAGCTGGTTTTATCCCAGGTTCCCTTGAGACTTCCATCGGGAAAAGACCTTCTCAACCAGGTATTGTCCTTGGTGTTCAGGTTGAACTCGACTTGGAGTGAAGTCGGATCACCGGTCCAGGAACCTTGGGTGGTCCAGCGGGACTGCCAATCTCCGGTGCCCAGTCGAAGGCCCATTCCCAACGTCGCATTCCAAGTCTGCAAGTCAGCGTCCCAGTCCAAGGAGCCATTTGTGATGAAGACGGGGTTCATAGAGAGATTCCAACTACGGACTGCCAGCCGCCGGGTTGTACCGGAGAGGTTGGCACGAAAACCCAGCGGTGTTTCGCCGATACGCGACTCACTCAACGCCGTTTGAGCTGACCAGTTCACCTCTTTCCCAGCCCAGTCAGCGGTTCCTGATAAAGCGAGTTTGCCCTGGATTCCTTGTATCCCTTGCAAAGGGAGTCTGGTGATATCGATTCCCGATGCCTTGAGGTTGAAATGCCAGAGGTCCAGTGCTTCTCCCACCCAGTCAAGGGTCAGTGATTCTGTTTCCGTGGAAGCCGTCGCCAGCGAAAGCCTGCCGGCCCAAGGTTCAGAGAAATCCACCGACCAGGAACTGGAGACAGCGCCCGACAGCCTTCCGCGGGAATCTTCCAGGGTCATTTCATCGAGGCGGAAATGGCGGGAATTGGCTGTCAGCTGGGTTCGAATTCGAAAATCCTCTTGATTCCAGGGGTACTTGCCCGAGAAGTCCACTTGGTCAGCGTCGATAGCCCAGTTCTCACCATCCCATGTCCCGCGACTGGAAAAAGCAAGGATCCATCCGGGCCAAGCTTCGTAGGGGTCCAGGGAAAGCTCGGCAGACCATAGTCCTGCTGGATTCTGGTGAAGAGATCCCCGAAGCCCCGGACTACCGGAAAAGACCACGGTTCTGTCCGAGGGCACCCAACGGCCGGAGAGGGAGATTGCACGGTCCCAAAGGTTTCCCGCCAGGGACCAGTCGATAGGGCCGTCTTCGAGAAACCAGGCAGAGAGGTTCCCTTTGGCTTTTACTTGATCCCATTGAACTTCCAGGTTGGAGAGTTCAAGCTGTCGGTCCTTCCAGCGGGCCATTCCAAAACCATTACGCTCAGGCTTTTCAGGATCCTGAAACTGGAAAGAAGAATTCAACACAACGAAGTCCTGAGGTGATAGAACAATTTGGGCCTTGGTACCAACTTCCAGGGCCCAAAGTTCAGGCGGCAGTTCAAAATCGGGAGCATAACGCTGAATTTCGGAAGCAGTATGTGCTAGAGGGATACTTTGGAACTCTATCCCTGCGCTGACCTGCCATAACGCCGGATCGAACGTTCCTGAAGTGGAAAACTGCCCATCGGTATTCTTCAGAACCCCGCTGCCTTCAAAGCTCCAGTTAGAACCGGTCTGTTCGACCCAGCCGGAAGCCGCTGCCGCCAGATCATTCCATTGAAGGCTTTCTCCAGCGAAGAAAAGCCTCCGGTCGAGTCTACTGACGGATATTGTGCCGCTGGCAGTACCCCAGGAAGGGACAAACCACTGTTCCACGCGAAGCGTCCCTTCAGGAAACCAAGTTTCAGACTCCAGATTTCCATCAAACCCCAACCGGACTTGGTCCGTCTCTGCGAAGAAATTCTCAAACCAGAAGAGTGTGCCGGAAGATTTCACAGTTCCATCCATGCGGACGGATTCTTTGTTGAAAGGTTCGGGAAGAGAACCCAGGGGCCATTGGGCACTGCCTGTAAAGGTGAAATCTCCCCACAATTGGTAAGAGAACTGCCCGGAGACGGTTCCTTCGGCCAGACCTGCCCAGAGTTTCTGGTCCTTGATGCGGATCAGCCGGGAGGGCCGAAAGTCTTCAGCAGCTCCCTTGAACTGCCACACGTTGGAGCTTGGATTCCAAACGGCCTGAAGATCGAGAGGAATTCGGTCAGCAACCTTAGTCAGTGAGACTTCTTGCGGCGAAACGGTGATCTGCAGGGTCAGCGGTTCCAGATCGAACCAGGAGGTTCTCACTAAAGAGGCTTCTGTCCTGAGGCGGAGATTCTGGAAAGCGGCATCGCTGCGCATTTCTCCCCTGACCGAAGTGCGGACATAGTCGCGTTTTCCTGTGGTGTCTTCCCAGGAAACGGCTCCCCGGTAGCGGAGACCCCATTGGTCTCCTTCAGGGGACAGGAGCAGGAACACTCTGTCGAGCGCCAGGGAACGAACTCCATCGGTCCAGCGGGCGGTCAGATTGAACCCTTCCACCTCAAAACCGAAAGCTGTGGAGCTCCCGGCGGTAGACGGCTGAAGAATCGAAAACCAGTGGTCCAACAGGGAGCGGTCTCTGCGTTCGTCGACGTTGAGGGTTCCGTTGATGATCTGAACTTTTCTGAGGGCTTCATTGATGCGACCTTGGAACAGATCGTTCCAATCGAGGGACAACCGGATCGAGTTGGCGGTCAAAACCGGAGTGCCGTCGTCGGCAAGCACCCGGACATTTTGAAACTCGAGGGCCGCCAAGACGTTAGGCGAAATCCTGTCGTAGATCACCTTCTGACCGACCAGCTCCTCAAATTGAGCCCAAACCAGGTCTCTCTGCTGTTGAATCCAGCCATCGATCCGCAGCCAGATACCGGGCGTGAACCAGGCAACGACCACAAACAGCACCGCACCGAGGGTCAGGCTCCACCAGCGCTTGAGCCAGTGAATCATCGGGGTCTTCCTGTTTCGAGACGCAGGTCCCAACGCAGCTGATAGTCTTCACCATTCAGGCTCGAAGGAAAAGAAACAGTTCGGAGATAGCTTTCCAGCCAATGATCCAGTTCGGGGTTGCCCGAATCGAGGCCCTCGATGGCAGAGGCAAAGCCACCTCCTCTTGGAACCGACAGCTGCAGGTTCCATTTTGCCCCCTGGGGGGGAGCCACTCCAGGGGGCGGCAAGGGCGGTGGTTCGTAACCTTCTCCTCCGGCAAGGGACCAGGAACCGGAAGAAGAGGACGAAGGTCTGACTGACTGTGTCACAGTCTCGGATACACTGCCTAGAAGTTCGTCAAGCAATACGGGAACAGGCGCCGTCAATGACTCAGCAGCGGCTGTCGGCGTGACACCCTGCCAGGAAGGCAGTTCGGGTTCGGCTTGGCGGGAATCGGTACCTTGGACTCCTGACCACCAGTTTGTTTGGGATACGGTCTGTTTTCCCGGACCAGTATTGCCTCCACCCGATGAGACCAGCCGCATTTGCACCGCAGCGGGCGCGGGCGAGGCCTGCTGATAGACAAGGATGAGCAGAGTTGCCCCCACAAGGAGGTGGAACCCAAGGGATAGGAGCCAAGGATGACTCCTGGGGAGAAACACTTAGCGGCCTCCCCTCGACTCTGTTAACAAGGAAAGGTCTGTGACTCCTTGAGCCCGCAGGGCATCCATCACCTGCACCAGAAGGGCGTAGGGAATCTGTTCATCCCCCTGGATTACCGCGGAGGGAGCCTTCTCTTTCGGCAGGGTGTCGAGCACCTGTCGGAGAACAGCCGGCAATCCGTCTACTGTCACATTCCGCCCCTGAATCAGGAGGGTGGAATCCCGGCTGATGGAAATCGTGAGCTGGTCGTCCGTCAGCAGTTCTCCTGTGCTGGCTTCTGGAAGTTGAACGTCAACAGCGGCACGGATCTGGAAACTCACCGCCAAAACAAAACAGAGAAGGACCAGCAGAACATCGATGAACGGTGTCAGCAATAGGGACGGCGTCTCTGTTGTTTTGCGGCCCAAACGGGCCCGAAGATCAAGCACTGCCGTTCCCCGGTCCAACAGGCAGGAGCGCGGAGAGCAGCGCTTCCATTTGCGAAGCCACCTCGGCGATTTGCCTTTGAAATACCGCATGGGCAGTCAGACTGGGAATGGCTGTCACCAACCCCATGGCGGTTGCCACCAGTGCTTGTCCCAGTCCTCCCGCCAGGGAGGAAGGATCGGCTCCGCCACCGCTGCGCAGTGCCAGAAAGGCGCCGATCATACCTACTACGGTACCAAACAAACCCGTCAAGGTGGCAATGTTCGCCAGAGCAGGAAAGTACGTCATGCGGTTCTCAAGATCTGCCAGAAGGGACTGTGCCCGAGCTTGAAGCAAATTCGAGGGCTCGCTGGAATACATCAGGATCACTCCAAGGGGGTGTTCTGGGGGAACACCCTCTCCAGTACGCTGGCCAGCCGCCACCCGATCCAACAATGCTGCAAACTTCTGCGGTGTCAGGGCCTTGGCCGAACCAAGCTTTTGGGCCTTCTGAACAATCAACCCTCCGCTGTACACGGACAGGGCGAGAAGAGGAAGAAGGTAGGGTCCCATGGACCAAAGAAATTCCATCATAAGGGTGTCTCCGACAAAAGCAACGGTGGTAAAACCCAAGGTACGGGAACAGGATCAGGGACGATGGAGATCCAACGAGGCAAGGGAGGTTCCACAGGCCCTTCGGTGAGAGGTCCCTCCGGCGCTGTCAGAAAATCGACGTCGAAGACCTCAAGCTCGGTGGTTCCAAAGGGTTGAGCCTGGATGACCAAGGGTTGGAAAAGTCCTATGATAAGAACCGCAATCCGTAAGGGGCGCACACCAGGAGTATACCCGAATGCCCGACAAAAACAACGGTCTTGATGGGTTTGGAAGAGAGGTGCTGAAGGGCTTTTTTGTCCTGGAAGGGATAGATGGAGCCGGCACCACCACACAGTTGAAACGACTTGAATTGCGGGCCCGCAGCGAAAAGATCCCGCTGAGAGCCGATTGCGAACCTACCGCGCACCCAGTCGGGGTTCTGATCCGCTCGATACTGCGCCACCAAGTCCAGGCTCATCCGGCAGTGCTGGCACCTTTGTTTGCCGCCGACCGCCGGCAGCACCTGGATGGCGAGGGCGGTATCAGACAGGCTTTGACAGACGGAACCAGGGTTGTGAGTGACCGGTACTTTTTTTCCTCGATGGCTTATCAGAGTCTCGACCTTCCCTGGGAGGAAGTTTGGGCGTTGAATGCTTCCTTCCCCCTGCCGGAAGTTCTCTTCTGGTTTGAGGTTCCCGTCGCTGAGGCACAGGCTCGGATAGACCGCCGCGGACAAACCCGGGAACAATTCGAAGATGCCCCTACACAGCAGAAAATTCGTCTTGCCTACCACCGTTCCCTCGAGCAGGCCGAGGCCGAGGGTCTGGAAATCGTCAGGCTGGACGCCTCTTTGCCCATTGAAACTCTGACGGACTCCATTTGGGAACGTATCTGCCGATAATGATTCTATGAAGCGTTTTTTAGCCTTGGGCCTTTTAGCCTTGGTGGCGGCCGCCCCTGTTTCTGCTTACAAAATTCTCTATGCCGAACAGTGGTATAAGCTGGTGCACCGCCACCTTTCAGAGACCTCCGACGATGCCCTGGAAAACATTTACTACCTCGAAAGGGCATTGCGCGCAGATTTTGCCAATCCCTTGAACGCTCTGACACCAATTAAAAATGAGAAAGAATGGACCAGATACCGGGCCTTGTTCCGAATGCACGTGAATCTCCTTCTCGTACAGCAAACCTTGATTCTGGGATCCAATTTTGACAAGCAGCAGGCATACTTTTACAACTACCCCTGGAAATGGGCCAACCTGGACAGTCTCAAAAAAGCTGAACAGATCTACAACAACGCTTTAGGCTACTGGAAAGACGCCTTGACCTACAGCGTTGAAGCGGCCAACACTCCCCCTCTTTGGTTTGAGAATCTTCAGTTTTGGATTGACGAACAGAATCGCATCGAAACGGGAGAGCTGAATTATGAAAAAATCATTGGAAAGCAGTTGGAAAGGCTGAACAAGGTCAGAAGTGACTTTGAGGCAATGGGTCCCCAGACTTACTGACCAGCAAAGCTCAGGAACCGCCGGATTCGGCCGGGTTGGGCCCAGTTGCAGGTTCCTGCCATACGTTGATCCTGCAGATGGGCCTCCAGATGGTTGCAGGCAAACAGCTCGACAATCCTTTCCCCTTCGGCCACTGACATGACCGGAAGGAAGGCCTGCAGGGCTTGGTTGGCCTGCCAGGGTTTTCCATTCCAGCTCGCGAGCACCTTGGGACGAAATGTGGAATTGCCAAAGGACGGCCAAACAACCTTTGCCGGTACAAAACAATAGGGTCCTACCCCCAGCAAGGACCACCAAGATCCCTTTTTCATGGCAGCCCCGATCAGCACGCCACGCCGTTTGGAAAGTCTTTCGCGGTGTGAAAGCAAATAGTCGAACAACCCTGCCTTACGCAACTCCTGTTCACTCAATGGCCGCCCGTTGGAATGATACGGCAGCAGAATGTACTTTTCTGGCGATGTAGCGGTTCCTCGAAGCAGCCGGGTTGTGACCAGCGGAAAAAGATATTCAGGGTTGAGATGGTCGGGATACTGTGAAAAGACGAAGACGTCGGTTGCCCCGCAGGTATTGATTCCTTGCCTGGGTTTTTGCCAGGCCTCGACGTGAATTTGAGGAAGCTGAAACGAGGCGATTTCGGTGTCCGTTTTTACCGACAAAGGAGAGCCTGCAGGCCCCACTGGCGCAGCAAACAAGGACTGCCAGCCCTGGTCAGACTCAGCGAAATACGGAATTGGATAAACAGTCTCTTGCCCCAAAAGAAACTGAACAAAACAGAACCTGGTACGGATTCCAGGGAAGACTTTTGTTTTCTGGAAATCATAAATACACTCAAGCTTGACAGGTACTCCATCAAAAAGCCATTGGCGGAGAGTAGCATGAGCCCCGTCGTTGAAGAACAACGATGCCGGCAGAAAAAAACCACATTGAGCACCTGTTTTGGTGAGGCGACGAAACGCAGAGGATAAAATCAGAGCTGCCAGATCCACTCTGGACGCTCCCAGAAGAACCTCACTGCTGCTGCGAACTAACCCCGACTCGATAAAGTGGGGGGCTAAGGTTTTTTTTAAGGATGGAGAAAGTTCGGTAAAATTGATCCACGGAGGGTTTCCAACCAGATTGTCAAACTGCATCGGAGGAGGATCAGTGATCACATCGGTGCAGATCAGGTTGCTGCTCGGAAAATCCAGACTGAATTCCTGTCGGAAGGCTTGCTGAAAACGACTCAGCAGAAGCTGTTCCTTTTCAATCAGAAACAATCGCTGCAACAGTTCGGAAGAGAGCGTTAGTCCCTGGCGGCAATGCTGACGTACCAGGGAGAGCAGAAAAATGCCCTCACCACCCGTGGGATCGCAGACAGTTTGCCCCTGATGCCAGCGCGAAAGGGTTTGCATCTGGTTGAGAGCCCAATCAGCCCAGATTGCCGGTGTGAAGACAGCGCCGATCATAGAAACAGGTTTCGCAGTTTTTCCTGGTCCAAATGACTTCCTATCACCACCAGCTGTCGCCAAGATGGCAGGTCAGCAGCTGCCGAACGGCCTGCCAATTCGGTAAACGTCAATGCGCCATCGACCCAGGACACGTCGTTCCAGGCACCTTCGATCATTGTTCGGCCTTTCGCCCGCAGTATCTTGCCGTACTGGTGCTCGGAAAGCGACTGAAGGCACTCTTCAAGCTTTGGGCGGACGGAGTTCTCTGGCAATGCCAACGAAACCATTTCCAGCCCGTGACCCGGCACCGTTTTTGGTTGAAATCGCGGTTTCCGAGCCAGTCGATCTTCCAGGGTAGTCTGGAACAGGGCGTCCAGGATTTCAGAACCCATGCCTGAAGGGTCGGCAAAACACAGCTGCGCTGTCGGATTCAGCCCCGCCAGCATCGACAGGAGGGCCGCCCTGCCCGCTTCCTCGAGATTCTGGGCCTTGCTGACCGCTAGGTGATCGGCGTATCGTGTCTGCCGTTTGAGAAAGTCCTGAAACATAGGATTGCCTTTGGCTAATCCGAGGGCATCGACAACAGTAATCAAGCTTTCAAGGCGACAGAGAGGGAGAAATTCGGGACCCTCCAGAATTTCGAGCACACCGTCGGGTATGAAAATGCCGGAAGGTTCAAAGAAAATTCTGTCTGGTGGAGGTTCGGTTTCGAGGATAGCAGTCAATGTCGCGGCAAAATCCGTTTTCAAGGTGCAGCAGATGCAACCCTGATTGAGCTCGTGAACATCGATTCCGCTTTGAGCCAGAACGGCGGCATCGAGTCCGACGGCACCGAATTCATTTTCAATGACCACGGAGTGCTCTCCAAGAGCAATGCTTCGGAGAATCATCTGGCGCAAGAGTGTTGTTTTTCCTGCACCGAGAAACCCGGAGACGATGGTTACTTTGACGAGCTTCTTATCCATGAATTTCGATGTCTCCATCTCCTTGACCCCGGGACTCCCGGAAACGCCCTGGTGATTGACCTGTAAATCGTTTGAAAACTTTGGAAAAGTAGCTCTGATCATCAAAACCAACCATTCCGGCCACATCAATCAGCGGAATCGTCCTTTCACGCAGCAAGATTTTGCTTTTATCTATGCGTACGCCGCCGAGGTAGTCCACAAAGCTTTTCCCCATCTCATCCTTGAAAATTTTGCTGAAATGGGAAGGGCTCATATGGACATGGTTGGCCACGTCCTGAAGACCGATTT
This sequence comes from Spirochaetota bacterium, assembly GCA_020049045.1. Taxonomy (GTDB): domain Bacteria; phylum Spirochaetota; class Spirochaetia; order JABEVK01; family JABEVK01; genus JAIFLN01. Next base: position 72,177 of record JAIFLN010000055.1, read on the forward strand.
TGCGTCCATAGTTGGCGTTCATATAATGGATGGCTTTTTGAATGAGGTCGGCGTGTTTGACAGATTTGAGATTGAACACACAATCGGAAAACCTCTTGAGAATACGGGCCAACCAAGCCGCAATGTCGTCGATGTCTGTCATGCGCTGGAGCTGAAGCAGATAGTTGTTATTGAGCCCGAAGACTTCCTCAATCGAGGCCCCTCCCTCCAGCGCTGCCCTTGATAGAAGAACCACCAATTCCTGCACGCGGATACGGATACGAGGCACATCGTTGCCATTGAAGAAGAAAATAAAACCGAGGATTTCGTTCAGGACTTTCTGCGAATTGATTTTGTCACCCTTGGTGATCAGAGAAAGCAGTTCCCGTTCCTTTTCAACCGGATAGCGGATGTCGCGCTTTCCATCGGTACTTTGTTTGAGTTCATGGATGTATTCGGCGATGCGGGAGCTCTGTGTCGTAGCCACAGAATGATTTTTCTGCTTTCCCCCCAGTTCCGACGAAAGACCAGCCGCCACTCGGAACAGACTTTCCGTCAAGGCTGTGACCCTGCTTGGATCAATATAGGGTATGGCCTTCAAAAGAGTCCGCAACAGCGCTTGCTGCCCTTGGGACAAGGATCCGGGAATAGGCATTTCTTCCAGCAGGTACTCGTCGGGGTCTATCAAGAGAACGGGACCACCGATCAGATTGGCAACAACATGATCATCAAAGAAAACAGGAACAGCCCAATGGGTCATGCTGCTGGGGCAAAAGTAGATGTAGCGACCACCAAACCGTTCTGCCTGATAGGCTCCATAACGATGAACCGTTGTGCATTCTTGGCTGGCCTTAAGCTCAAGCTCGACGGCTTTCCGACAGAACTGACAGGCTGACCGTGCAACTTCCTTGATCAGCGGACGGCCATCAATTCCATTAACCTGGCAACAGACTCCTGTTGCTTCCTGAAACTGCGCGGCTGCAGTTAGAAGTAACGTCCGCTGTTCTGCAGTCAGTTCGGAAGCTTCGGTGAAAGGACTTTTAGGACTCACAGTAGGGACATTATACCAGAATTCCAGCAAGTGGGCACAGATGTGCAAGGCATCACAAAACTTTCCAATACGGCCGCCTTTTTGAAGACTACGGTGACAACATCACGTTTCCTTGGAGGGATTTCATGAAATTCAACAGTCTTGCGATCAGCAACGCCTGCGATCTGAAATTTGGTTTTGCACCCCGACCTGTCACAACCAGCCATGGTCTTGTCATTGGTGGAGGTACGGTGTACCCCGAACTCAACTTCACTTTGCCACCCATGACCATCAGCAAATCAACCATTCCCGAAATTCGGGAGCACTACCGGAGCATTATTGACGAGGCCCTCACCCGTGCTCACGAACTGGGACAAAAAGGAGTGGTTTTCGAGTTTGAAACCCTTCTGGAAATGACCATGCAGCCAGAAATCGGTATTGAACTGACAAAAATCATGGCCGATGTATGCGCCGAACACCGGGCGAAGAACGGTATCAACGGAGAAATCCGTCTGACACCCAACGATGCCCGCGACTTTGAGCGCCCTCCCTTGCTCCGCTCCAGTAAACTCCTGGACAGCATGTACAAAATCTTCCGTGAAGGGGCCTTGGCCGGTGGCGACATGCTTTCCATTGAAAGCACCGGCGGCAAGGAGGTCCATGACGAGGCGTTGATGTACTGCGACATCAAGGGTGCCATTTTCGGGCTGACGGTTTTAGGGGTACGCGACATGCAGTACCTTTGGAAGAACATTGTGCAGATTGCCAAAGAAACCGGCCGTGTTGCCGGTGGTGATACCGCCTGCGGTTTTGCCAATACAGCCATGGTTCTCGCCGAAAAGAAATACATTCCGCGGGTGTTTGCCGCCATCGACCGGGTTGTTTCCGTGGTCAGAACCCTTCCCGCCTATGAAGCCGGTGCCGTCGGTCCGAGCAAAGACTGCGGTTACGAAGGTCCGTTTATGAAAGCCATTGCCGGTATTCCCATCTCGATGGAAGGAAAGACCGCTGCCTGCGCCCACATGAGCCCTGTCGGCAATATCGCAGCCGCCATGGCCGACCTCTGGAGCAATGAAAGTGTTCAGAACATCAAACTGCTGGGCGGCTACGCCCCCACGGTCTACATGGAACAGCTGATCTATGATACCCGTCTGATGAACACTTCGATCAAGAACGGTACCGCCGATGTGTTGCAGAAACTGTTTGTAGATTCGGATGTTTACACCGACCCTCAGGCCTTGGTTCTTTCTCCCGATTCCGTAATCGCGATTTCCAAGGAAATCGTCGCTTCGAAGAGCCATGTCGAAGCCGGAAAACGGGCAGCTCTCAAGGCTATCGAACTGATCCGTGCGGCAAAAAAGAGCGGTCAGCTGGCTATCAACGAAAGAGAAACGGAGTATCTAGATTCGATCCACGAAATTGTTGAGGCCCTGCCCAACACAGAAAGTGCCTTCATCGAGGAAATGATTCCGACCATCGATACAGAAAAGTGTATTCTGAAGGAGTACGGCATCGAGGCCTAAACGGCACTAGCAGTCCTGGTACCTCGAAAAATCCAAGAAATCGTCCTTTTTTCAAATACAGAACTTCGAGGTACCCCTAGGATGAACGTATGAACACCCAAATTCACGGCCAGAAAGGTCAGACCCTGCTTGAATCGATCCGAACCACAGACCATCCCTTGCGGGCACCATGTGCCGGAAAAGGAAAGTGCGGCAAATGCCGGGTGATCCTGAAAACCGATGCAGGCCAGTCTCCCTTGATGCCAGCCGATGAGCACGAACATCGGCATCTGAGCGAGGGAGAACGGATTCGCGGGGTGCGGCTCGCCTGCCTGGCGCGTTTTGAACGCGACGGTACGGTGGAAATTGAACAGGGTGAAGATGGAATCGCTATTCCGGCAGAACAGCTGGCGGTGTCCTTTGACCCCAGAGTAACCGAGGAGGCAAAAGCCTCGGGACGCCCCTTGCGGGTTGCTGTTGATATTGGAACGACGACACTGGCGGTTTGTCTGGTCGATGCCGCTGCCGCAACGTTGCTCTCCGTGAAAACAGGTGCCAACGCACAGAAAAGTTTCGGCTCGGACGTTGTCGCACGGATTCAGGCGGTCGTCGACAACCGCACCGCTCTGGAGTCGATGCGCGGTGCGATTGTCCGTCAGATCGAGGGTCTGGTGCGGGACCAAGTGGAGCAGGCAGGACGGTCCGCCGATGAACTGGATACCATTGTTATTGCAGGAAACACGGTCATGATCCACCTGTTCACCGGTGCCGATCCGACGGGCATGGCCTGTGTTCCCTTCCGTCCGGTGTTCCTGGAAACCAAGGCCTGGAAGGCCCCGGACTTGGGCTTTTCGTTACCTGCAACGTGCACCATTACGGTACTGCCTGGCATTTCGGCATTTGTTGGGGCCGATATCACCGCGGGAGTTCTGGCGACGGAGCTCTACCGTGCCGAAAAGACCGAATTGCTGCTGGATATCGGTACCAACGGCGAAATGGTGTTGGGAAACCGTCACGGAATGGTGTCAACGGCCACAGCCGCAGGGCCGGCGTTTGAGGGTGCACAAATCACCCACGGTTGCCCCGGAATACCGGGAGCTCTGGATCATGCCGGCTACAACGATAAGGGCTTCTGGTATACCACGATCAATGACCTGCCGTTGACCGGCATCTGTGGTTCGGGGCTTCTGGACCTGGCAGCAGCGCTTCGCCGCGGGGGGCAGCTCGATGAAACCGGATTCCTTGAACTGGCTGAAGGCGATGAGTTCTTTCCCGACCCTGCGCTGCCTGTCAGCCTGAGTCAGGGCGATATCCGCCAACTGCAGCTGGCCAAGGGCGCGATTGCCGCCGGAGTCGAAGTTCTGTGCCTTAAGGCAGGCGTCACCACAGAAACCATTGACCGTGTGCATCTAGCTGGCGGCTTTGGAACCTTTATGAGCCCCGGATCGGCGCTGGCCATCGGGCTGCTTCCCCAGGGATTGAGGGGCAAGGTTGTACCCGCAGGCAATACCGCACTCAAGGGAGCTCTGGAAGTAATTACGAAGGAAGGAGCTCTCAAACAGGCAGTATGGATTTCCGGTCAAGCCCAGGCAGTTGACTTGTCGACCGAAGCCGCTTTTCAAATGGCCTTCGCTGAAGCGATGCTGTTCCCCGAGGATGCCGGGGATGATGCCGACTGAATTTGAGGAGATTGCCAGGAACTATCAAGAGGCTTGCGGAGTCGACTGTGTGGTTCTTGACAAAAATGCTCAGCGGGAGGGTTGTCGGTTCTGTCAGTCTCTAGCTAAGTCGGGGCATCCCCTTCCTTCAGACTGTTCTGATGTCCATCGCTACGGTGCCTATCAGGCCGAGCGTTTTGGTGGCCAGTATATCTACTTCTGCTCCAACAGTTTACTTCACTGGGCCATTCCCTTGGCTCAGGGGGGGGAGACGCAGGCGGTGTTTGTTGGAGGGCCCGTTTCGCTGGTCGATGCGGAAGAGATTCTGGGAGAGCTGGCGCCTGCCCGGGACCAGCAGCTCGAGTCTGAACTACGGGCCTTGCCGTATATTGAGCCACATCGGGCCACCGCATTGGCCGACCTTCTGTTCCGGATCGTTCGTGACTTGCGGCAACGTCTGGAGCCCGACCAGTGGTACCCAGATCCGGAGGGAACTCCGCCGGCGCTCTACCCGTTTGATAAAGAAAAAGAGCTTCTCGAGCTGCTGGCAGAAGGGAATAAGGAGAAAGCTCAGGCCTTGGTGAATGACATTCTGGGGCAGGTTTTTTTCACCTCCGGCCGTAAGATCGCAACCGTGCGCGCCCGTGCCCATGAGTTGATGGTGCTGTTGTCCAGAGCAGCCGTGGAAGGCGGTGCCACTGCCGAAGAAGTTTTCGGTATCAACCAGAACTGGATGCAGCGGTTGCAGCAGGCTACCACCATCGATGAACTGGAATCGGTACTGGCCCGGCTGGTCCGGCGCTTTGCTGACTGTGTCTTTGTCCTTCAGAAGGTCAAGCACGCTGATATCATGCATAAAGCTGTCCGATTTATCCGCGAAAACTATCATTTGAAACTCTCGCTGGAAGAAGTGGCAGCCCATATTTACCTCAGCCCAACGTACTTCAGCCGTCTTTTCAAAGATGAAATGAAAACGAGCTTTGTGAGTTACCTTACCGAAGTGCGTGTCGAGAAAAGCAAGCGGCTCCTCGCGGACCGGTCGATACCTCTGGTAGTGGTTGCGGGAATGGCCGGCTTTGACGACCAGAGCTATTTCACCAGGGTATTTAAGAAAGTCACGGGACTATCTCCCGGAAAATTCCGGGAAACCAGGGGGACACATTATGGCTGAATTGGCCTTTTTTACGGGTGGAGCCCGGTCGGGAAAGAGTAGTTTTGCAGAAGCTTATTCTCTCAGACTGGCCAACGAGCGTCGTCTAGGACCCGTAGCCTACTTTGCTACCGGACAACCCATGGATGCCGAGTTTGAACGTCGGATTGCCCATCACAAAAGCTCCCGTGATGCCCGGTTTCTGACCGTTGAGGAAGGCTTGGATCTCGTTGCTGGCTTTGCACGCGCTCGTGAATTGTCTCCCGTGGTGTTGCTCGAATGCATCAGCACGTGGCTGGGAAACGTCTTTCATCATAAAGAGGAAGCGGAGCGGGAACCCTATGCCATGGCCCAGGTCGAAGGATTGCTCGCCGCTCTGGCAGAGTCACCTGGGGTGTCCCTCAACCTGGTGACCAACGAATTGGGTATGGGGGTGGTTCCCATCGATGCCTACACACGCCATTATTGTGACGTGCACGGCCGGGTGAACCGGCGGTTGGCCGAGGCGGCTTCGAAAGCCTGGCTTCTAGTTTCGGGCCTGCCCGTCGTGTTGAAGGAGTGACCATGTACGCCCGGTTCTTCTGTGCTTTTACCTTTATGACCCGAATTCCGTTGCCGGGTGCGAAAAAAATTGTCTTTACCCCCCAGGTGATCACGGGTTCGATGGTGTTCTACCCTCTGGTAGGCTTGTTTTACAGCCTGGTCACGGTGGGACTCTGGATTGCCGGACGGGCCATTGGTCTTGAATCCGACCTGGCGGCTCTTGTGATTCTGGCAGCACCGTACCTGATCAACCGATTTCTGCACTTCGACGGCCTGTGTGATGTCCTGGACGGTTTTCTGGCCGACCGCACCCCGGAACAGCGGCTGGTCATTATGAAAGACAGCCGCAACGGCAGTTTTGCCATGGGCGGGGCAATCTTGGCACTCTTGGCAAAATATCTGCTGATCCGCCAGCTTTGCGGCTCGGGTGATCTGCTGTTCCTGACCATGGCACCAGTCATAGTCCGCTGGCTGGTGGTTGTATTGGCCTTTAAAGCTGTTTATCCGCGTTCCAGCGGCACCTCCGTCTATTTGGTGGGTCAGGTGTCGGTGAAGCACCTGATCCTAACAACCCTGGTTGCGCTCGGTGCAATCGCCCTGCTTCTGATCGTGTACGGCAATTTCGAAGGGTTCTCCTATATTCCCTGGTGGTCGCTCGGGTTGTCGATGGGGCTGACTCTGTTCTGGCTGGGATGGCTCCGCTGGGTTTCCAAGCGAAAGATCGGAGGAGTCACCGGCGATGTGCTGGGCTGTTTTATCGAACTGGGAGAAGTCACCTGGTTTGTGGGCGGGGCATTGCTTTGACAGACTGGCGGGGGCTTTTTCCCTTTTCCGTGGGAGCTCCGTCCTGGGTATTGCCGTTGACCGAGGACAATTTTGTCGGCAATATCCTTTTCCTTGCGGATAAAGTCGACAAAGTTCAGATCCTCTGTTTTGAAAAAGATCCTGTTGATGAACTGCTCAACGAAAAAGATCTGAAGCGCCTGGTGGAAATACAGCGCAGCACAGGGTTGAAATTTTCAGTCCACCTCCCGGCTGATCTAGCTTTCCTGGCCACCTCGGACGACCAGGCCTTCAAGAAGAAACTGGACTGTGTTTTGCATATTGCCGATATCACGGCATGTCTGGAACCGGAAAACATGATTCTCCACCTTGATGAACCGGAATCCGGCCTTGACGGTCCACAACTGGTTTCCAGGACAATTGAAGTCTTAGGGGAATTGAAGCAGCTTTGGACACAAGCCCCTTCCTTGGTCCAGGTGGAGAACACCAACTGGGACCTCACCCTGGCAGCGGCAGAACTGGCGGATACAGGCTTTGGAGTCTGCGCCGATTTCGGTCACCTGTACCACCAGGGGTATTCTCTTGAGAATTTCCTGAGCCTCGTTGGACCCTTAGTGCGGGAGGTGCATCTGCATGGGTTCAACACCACGAAGGACCACCTTCCTTTAGGCGAGCTCGAGCCTGTGCTGAGGAATCCCATTGAGGAATTTCTTAAGCAAAAAAAGCCTTCCGTGGTGATTGAAAACTTCAAAGCTGCCTGGTTGCAAGAATCCCTGATAGTTCTGGACTCCTGGTGCTCGGGATGGAAGGCCTGATGCGTCCTGTCATGGTTTTAGGCTGCACCAGCGACGCCGGCAAAAGTTTTCTTTCGGCAGCCCTCTGCCGCTGGTTTGCCCGCAAAGGAGAACGGGTGGCACCGTTCAAGGCACAGAATATGAGCAACAACGCAGCCGTCTGTCCTGACGGTTCGGAAATCGGGCGGGCGCAGTTTCTTCAAGCCCAAGCGGCGGGCGTCGTACCCGACGCACGGATGAACCCTGTGCTGTTAAAACCCGAAGCTGATACCCATAGCCAGGTGGTCGTGATGGGCCGTTACAGCCCTTTGCTGACCCGCACGCCGTGGCTGGAACGCCGTGAGAAGCTATGGCCTGTAATCTGTAGCGCCTATGATTCCCTAGCCGCTGACTTTGGCAGGGTGGTGATCGAGGGTGCCGGCAGCCCTGCTGAGCCGAATTTGATGGCCTATGATCTGGTGAATCTGGCCGTTGCCCGGTATACGGGTGCTGCCTGCTACCTGGTGGCTGACATTGACCGGGGAGGAGCCTTTGCCCACCTGCTGGGCACCTGGCAAACTCTCGAACCTGCGGACCGTCCGTTGATCCGTGGTTTTGTGCTGAATAAGTTTCGGGGAGACCCGGAACTGCTTTTGGATGCACGGGAATGGCTGCTGGAACGCACCGGAGTACCCACTGTTGCTCTTGTGACCTACCGCCGCCACCTTCTGCCCGAAGAGGATAATTTTTTTCACCGGGCGCCGGCGGCCTCGAAGGGGCACGTCCGCATCGGTCTGCTGCTCTACCCGTGGGCCTCCAATCTGGACGATTTCGATCCCCTGGCCCACCAGGAAGGTGTGGATGTGATTCCTGTCCGAACGGCGGAAGACCTGGAAGCTTTAGACGCACTTCTGTTGCCGGGTAGCAAAAATACGGCCGGCAGCCTTTCCTTTCTGCGGGAACAAGGTTTTGCTGCCCTTCTGACAGCGATGGCCGCTTCAGGGCTGCCGGTTTACGGCATTTGCGGGGGACTCCAAATGCTAGGACGGACGATCGCGGATCCCGAGGGTATGGAAGGGCCCGCCGGATCTTCCGTGCCGGGTTTGGGTCTTCTCGACGTTGAAACGACCTTCGCCACGGAAAAGATCACCCGGCAGACAAGGGTAAGCTGTTTCGATGGGGGATCTGTCGAAGGCTACGAAATCCACGTCGGGCAGACCTGTGCCGGACCAAGTGCCAAACCCCACCTTGCCGAGGGTCTAGGCTTCCGGCAGGGAAATGTCACCGGCGTTTATCTTCATGGGATTTTCACCAATGACCACTACCGGTACCGCTTTCTCGAAGCACTGGGCTGGACGGGCGGCCACGAAGCGTGGAAAACCCGCATCGAGGCGGAACTAGACACGGTGGCCGACTTGGTCGATGAATCGGGACAGTCCAGCTTTTGCCTTATCGGCCCGCTTGTTCTGGTACATAGCCTGATCAGCCCGGATCAAGAGGCTTTCCGGGGTCTCGCCTGGCACGTCTCCGCATACCGCCAGCCCCATGCTGACGTGCATTCTGTAGGACTTTCCCGATTCGGAGGCTTTTTGAGCAATGCTTTGTTCGAGACGCAGCAACACGGCCGCCGCCGCCTGGCGGTCGCAATCCCCCAGCACCAGCACAATCTCGTCTCCCCCGTAGCGGAACACCGTGTCCTGGGCACTGACTGTGGTCCGGACCACTTGGGCGATGGTCTGGATGTAAAAATCCCCTTCCTCATGCCCGTAGGTGTCGTTGACAGCCTTCAGCCCGTCAACATCCATAAAACACAGGCTAAGGGTACCCTGCCCGCCCTGAACCCGCTGCATCGCGTTGGTCAGCAATTGTAAGCCCGAACGTTTGTTCATAAGGCCTGTCATCTCGTCGATGGTCGCAAAACGTTTCAGAATCTCTTCGGCTTCCTTCATCTTCGTGATGTCGGCTAAACCCATGAGCAGCATATCCTCGCCGTTATACTGTATCAGGTGGGAAGACATCAGCACGACAAGACTCACACCAACCGGCAGCGTCAGAACCATCTCGACATTTTCTACGGTGACGCCTGCCTTCAGCTGATCCATCAGAACTTGCATATTTCCCTGCCGGACGGACAGCATGGCGGAAAGATTCAGGACGGGGGTTTCGAGCCTAGGAAGCTTCAGAACCTCGTGGGCCAGATGATTCAATTTCAACACCTGAAACGTAGAACCATCGAGCAAGAACATGGCGGCCGGGGCGGTTTCAAAGAGCCGTTCCATGTTTTTATGGCTGTTTTCGATCTCTTCCATCGCCACTTCGATCTGCTTTTGGGCTGGACGGAAAATAAAGAGAACTTCCAAAGTCAAGGTAAGGATGGTGAGGATCAGAATGACAATCTCGACGATTTTGATCGCTTCGACTTTGAGCTTCGATTCTGAGTCGTACTGAAAGACAATCGCATCCATGCCCTTGAGAAAGGACTGTTCCTGGGCCTGAATGACCCGCAGGGGGACGATCAACCTTTCTTGGGCATAGCCCTCTTCGGCAACGGTCTGAAGCACCTGCTTGCCAGCAGCGAGCATGTCCTGGTACTGGGCTTCGATTCCAGCAAACATTTCGACAACCTTGGGGCTGTTGCTACCCGGCAGCCCCAGTTCCTTGTCGCCGTGCTGCAGGCCCCGGTGCGAACGCTCCCAGAGGGCCAGTGAGGCTCCCAGTTCGGTCGAATACCTTTTGCGCATTTCAGTGTCGAGACTGACGTAAAGACCAAAGACAGCCTTGTTGATCCGCTGACTGAGCATGCGTTGGCGTCCGGCAATATTGACAATACGAGAATCATCCTGCTGGAAAAAAATTGCCAGTTGTATCATTCCCTGGCTAAAGAGAACCAGACAGCCAATGAGGCTGAGGGCCAGGACATAGCGCTTGCGGAGCATGCGGCCCATTTCGCGGCTTTTCGGCTTGGTGAAGTTCACAGTTTCCATTGATTCTGATTCTAAAGTAAGTAAGGGGGGTTAACAAGGTGAACTGAAATCTGGCAGGGGCTAGAATAAACACTCGTCATATCTATTTTCACTATGTTTTTCTCAATTACTACTTGACTACTCCCAAGAGGTTTGCTTCAATAGATTCAAGTATATCGATATATATGAATCTATACAAGGAGTATCAAATGGATTCTACTGCAAATCTGTACCCAGCCCTCCAAGAGGGCGCTAAATCCGCTGAGGAGCTCGAGCTTCTCGTGACCCGAGTCAAAAAAGCTCAGGCACTCTACGCCAAATTTCCCCAGGAAAAGGTTGATGAAATTTTCCGACAAGCAGCTCTGGCGGCCAACCGCAGCCGCATTCCGCTTGCCCAAATGGCGGTCGCTGAAACCAGAATGGGTATTGTCGAAGACAAAGTGATCAAGAATCACTTTGCCAGCGAGTTTATCTATAACAAATACCGCGATGAGAAGACCTGCGGTGTCTTGGAGCGTGACGAGGCTCAGGGCATTACCAAAATCGCCGAGCCCGTTGGTATCCTCGCCGGCGTTATTCCCACCACCAATCCCACTTCGACTGCCATCTTCAAGGCCTTGCTGGCGCTCAAGACGCGGAATGCCATCATTTTTGCACCCCACCCCCGGGCTAAAGGTTGCACCGCCGAAGCTGCCAAGGTGGTGCGAGACGCCGCTGTTGCTGCCGGGGCTCCTCAAGATCTTGTGGCCTGGATCAGTGAACCCCAGGTGGAGCTGACCAACCTTCTGATGCGTCACAAGAGCATTGCCCTCATATTGGCCACTGGTGGGCCCGGTATGGTCAAGGCCGCCTATTCTTCCGGAAACCCCGCCATCGGCGTCGGCGCCGGCAATACACCTGCGGTCATCGACGAAACCTCTGACATTGTGACTGCAGTCAACTCCATTCTCTTGTCAAAGACGTTCGACAACGGAGTGATCTGCGCCAGCGAACAGGCCGTCGTGGTAGTCGAAAGCCGCTATAAGGCTGTTAAGGATGAGCTGACTGCCCGCGGCGCACTGGTCGTCACCGGAAAGGACCGTGACAAGCTGGCGGCCGTTATTCTCAAGGACGGAAAGCTCAACGGTGAAATCGTAGGTCAAAGCGCAGGTCAGATCGCCAAACTTGCCGGTATCGAGGCTCCCAAGGATGTGAAGGTGTTGGTGGGCGAAGCCGAGAAGGTGGCAGCCGACGAGCCCTTTGCGTTTGAGAAACTGTCACCGGTTCTGGGTCTGTACAAAGCTAAGGACTTTGAGGCAGCCGTCGAGCTGGCCCGTAAGCTGGTTGAGTTTGGCGGCCTGGGACACACTTCGGTACTCTATACCGACCCCCTGAACACCGACCGCATCCACCGCTTCAGCGACGTGGTTCGTACCGCCCGGGTGCTCGTGAATATGCCCTCCAGCCAAGGGGCGATCGGTGACATCTACAACTTCAAACTTGAGCCCTCGTTGACCCTGGGCTGCGGTTCATGGGGAGGCAACAGTGTTAGCGAGAATGTCGGGGTGAAGCACCTGCTGAACGTGAAGACGGTGGCCGAGCGCCGCGAAAATATGCTGTGGTTCAATCTGCCGCCCAAGGTATACCACAAGTTTGGTTGCCTCGCTCCGGCCCTGCGAGAATTGGCCGCCGGCAAGAAGCGGGTATTCCTGGTCACCGACAAGGTGCTGGCCGACATGGGCTTTACCGACAAAGTCACCAGTATCCTCGAGGAATTGGGCGTTGACACGCAGATTTTTGCCGAAGTTGAACCCGATCCGACGCTGGGTACCGTGCTCAAGGGTGTCGAACGCATGAAGAACTTTGCCCCCGACACCATCATCGCTCTGGGCGGAGGATCCCCGATGGACGCCGCCAAACTGCTGTGGGTCCTCTACGAGCACCCTGAAGTCAAGTTTGAAGACCTGGCCCTTCGGTTCATGGACATTAAGAAGCGCATTTATCAGTTTCCCAAGCTCGGAATCAAGGCCAGTTTTGTTGCCATTCCTACCACATCGGGTACCGGCTCAGAAGTAACACCCTTTGCCGTCGTCACCGACGAAAAGACAGGGGTGAAGTACCCCTTGGCCGACTACGAGCTCACACCCAGTGTGGCCATCATCGATCCGGAGTTGACGCTCAATATGCCGAAGGGACTGACGGCTGCCGGTGGTATTGATGCGCTCGTCCATAGTCTCGAAGCCATGGCCTCGGTGCTGAGCACCGAGTTCACCAACGCGCTGGCGCTGGAGGCTATCCGTCTGTTGTTCAAGTATCTACCGGATTCCTACGAAAAGGGTGCCAAGGACCCCAAGGCCCGCGCCAAGGTTCACAATGCCTCGACCATGGCCGGCATGGCCTTTGCCAACGCCTTCCTGGGCATCTGTCACAGCTTGGCCCACAAGCTTGGTGGAGAGTTTCACATTCCCCACGGCGTTGCCAATGCGCTGCTGATCAGTCAGGTCATCCGCTTCAACGCCACCGATGTGCCGGTCAAGCAGGCTGTGTTCAGTCAGTACACTCATCCCGAGGCCAAGGCGCGCTACAGCCGCGTCGCCGACCATCTGCTGCTCGGCGGCAAGACAATGGACGATAAGGTGGACCGGCTGGTGGCCAAGATCGAGGAACTGAAGGAGAAGCTGAACATTCCCAAGTCGATACAGGCGTGCGGTGTACCCGAAGCCGATTTCCTGGCAGCGGTCGACGCACTGGCCGTTAAAGCTTTTGACGACCAATGTACCGGTGCCAACCCCAGGTTCCCGCTGATCAGCGAGCTCAAGCAGATCTACCTTGATGCGTACTACGGTAGGATTCCTGCTCAAGCATAAACTCAGGACATTTCAGGGGTTGCGGTTATAGCGGATGCTCACTCAAACGTCATCCAGCTCAAAACCGCAACCCCAATTGACGTCAGCACAACGTCGTGAACGCTCACTCCCGCCGGAAACTCGAGCCGTGCTTTCGAGACAGAAAACGGCTCTGCCTGATCCTGGGGTTGGAGAGTGATCCGGGCGAGGACAGGTCCCTCGGGAGCATCCAGCCTCAATTCCACCGCCCCTGGACTGCCGATCCAGCCGATGCGAACGGTGGCAGGTTGCCGGGAGAAATCCATCTGACGAAACCGGAGAAAACCACCCGGCAACAATCGGATGGCTCCTTCATGACCCCGACCAGCTACCCATTCTGCCTTTTGCGCAAGGTCAGCATCCTGCATCCAATGCAGACCTTGCCCTGGTTCCAGGACCATCTGCTGCTGCTCAGGCTCAAGAATACCGGGATCACGGCCAGGGAAAATAGGCTTGAGACTCCCGTCTGCTTCCACCTTCACACGGTCAAGACCGACTCTCCGGTGCTGGGTTGATCCGTGGGGCACGTGGTAGGCCACATACCACTGCCCCTTAAACCGTGCCAAACCCTGCTGATTGTTACAGGCTCCGGGAGCAACGGGATAGATCCAGTGGCGGGGATTGCGGAAAGGACCAAATTGGGAATCGGACACGCAGTAACGGATATAGGGGCCTTCGGGATCCTGATCGGTATAGTCGCTGGGCTTGGCTCCATCATAATTTTTGTAAGCCATATAGGTGAAGTAATACTGCGACCCGATCTTGTCGATCATTGGTCCTTCGATGTATTCCGTCGCACCACCAATCTTTTTTGGAATCTCGATTTCGAAGATAGGACCAGCGAGCGACAAAAAATCCGGAGCTAAACGGGCGGCATACACGGCAAACTGCCCAAAAAGCAGGTAAGGATTACCCGACTCGTCCCAAATCACCGTAGGACTTAGGCAAGCCCGGATGGTGGCGTCAGAAAACCCTGCGGACTTAAGATCGGCATTGGTCACCAGCGGTTTGCCAAGAACGTCACGGTAGTGCCCGGCCGGAGAGTCTGCCTGGAAAACACCGATTTCAAAGGATTCTTCGGCATCGTTTCGAACGGGGAAGAAAGCCATATAATGGTTCCCCACCCGAAATCCGGCGTCACCGTCCCAGACCGCCCTTCCCTTGGCCCAGGGTACATCGAAGGCGCTGAAAATGGAACCGTGGTTGACCCAATGCACAAAGTCCTCGGTAGAAAACGCCTTGTAGTCAAACATATTTTCCCAGTCATCGTCCTGGGACATACGGTCAGCGGTAGCCTGATCGTGGGTGACAAAAAGATAGAACCGGCCGTCGATTTCACGGCAAGTGGGATCAGCATGGAAAAGGTGATCGGGAGTCAAGAGGTTGAGCACGATTGTTCCCTTCTGTTAATTAGGATTGAAACGGATTGTATTTCCGAAAGGCCTTGAGTTCTCCTTGCAACGCTTCCAGGGGAATTTCAACAGCCTTTGGTTGGGAATACATTTTGTACATAAATCCGCCCTTGGGTGTCGCCAAATTCTCCACCATCTGTTGGCAATAGTCTTCTACGGCAGCAAGGTCGCAATTTCCTGAGGTAAACTGGATATCTGCTGGATTGAAAAAGCAAATTTTCCCCCTCCAATGGGACAGTGTGTCCAAACCCATGCTTTTCTGTTGGTCCAGCTGAAGGACATCCACGCCAATTTCGATCAGGTCGTCGATGATTTCGAGAATATAGCCACAGCAATGGAAAATAAACTTCAATCCTTTCTGATGCACAAGCTGTATCAGCCGTCGCATTGGTTCCTTAAAGAAGGATCTCCACATTTCGGGAGCAATCATCAGGCTGTTCTGCAAACCCCAGTCTTCCCAGACAATCACAGCATCCAAACCGATTGCGGCGTAACGTTCGACGGCTTGCTCACACTTTTCATCAATCAGAGCAATCAAGGTTTTCAACCGCTCGGGTTCCAGATAGAAATCTGTCATAAAATTCTGGTAGCCTCGAAAATCGATCAGATTCATCATGCGGAAGCCCAGCCCCCCCATCAGAAACAGATAGGGACGCTGTTCGCGCATCCGCGAGGCCAACTCATAGCGACGGCTGAGTCTCCAGTCCGGCACCTCTTGATACCAGCGGTGCCAGTTATCCCAATCCTCGAGAGGGTGAACGACCACTTCTCCGAAGGTATATCCAGCAGTTTTCCAGACACACCCCCACTCGTCGGCACCATCGGGACCAGGGACAAAATCAGGATCGGAGTTCGAGACCACCGCCATATCGCTCAGGCTGTCGGACTGCAACAGCCGGGCCAGTTCACTGTTGAACTCGTTGTTCCGGTCAATGGAAGTACAGAGGGGAATCTTGTCAGGATTTTGGAATTCAATGGCGCGAAGTGTCCGTTCTCTTGAGTTCACTTAAGCACCGCCCCTGCAGTGAAACTTTTCTCAACTTGGTGACTGAACACCAGATAGAACAGAACAACCGGAATGCTCGAAATCACAATGGCGGCCGACATGGGTGCCCATTGAGTCGAGAACTCTCCTTGGAACGCCATGAGGCCCAGAGGCAAAGTCTTGTTGACATTGCTGTTAATCAAAGTGGCGGCCATAATAAACTCATTCCAGACATTCAAAAAAGTAAAGATACCAACAGCAGAAATGGCCGGCATGATAACAGGAAGAATGATGGAAAAAAAAGTCCTGTAGAGGCTACAACCGTCGATGGCTGCCGCCTGCTCCAATTCCGAAGGTAAGCTGCGTAGAAAATTGGTGAACACATACACCCCTAAGGGCAGTCCCATCGAGATATAGGGAAGGATAATTCCGGCCTGCTGTCCTAACAGCCCAATGTTTTTGAGGATAATGAAAAGCGGGATCAGAGTGACATGAACGGGAACCATTAAACCGGCGAGAAAAAGGAAAAGTACCAGCCCGCTGATTTTCCACTTCATGCGCGAAATGGCGTAGGCGACCATGCTGCTCATGAGCAGGGTCAAAGTCACGCAAACCGCTGAAATCAGGACGCTGTTGAGAAAATAGTTTCCAATATTACCTTCTTTCCAAGCTTTTCCATAATTTTCTACTCTCCAGACTTCGGGCAACGAGAACGCGCCCTTGGTGATGATTTCGCCATTTGTCTTGAAAGAAGAAAGGAGGAGCCAAATGAGCGGTAACAGTTGAATCAAGGCAAAGACAACGAGCACAATATAGACGAGCGGTTTATCCCAGCGTTTGAAGGCCATATTGTCCCCTCTTAGTATTCGATTTTTTCTCGCGACAACAGGGTATTCAGCATCCAAGCAATGACGAGGCACTCAACCAAAAGGAAGATTGCAATGGTACTTCCATACCCATACTGCATTTTAGAAAAGGCTTCTTGATACATCTGAATGGCAACAGTCATGGTGGAATTGATTGGCCCGCCTCCGGTCATGACAAAGACTTGGTCAAAGACTTTTAATGCGCCGATTGCGGCCATGACAACGCATACCTTGAGGACATCACGGATCAGCGGAAGGGTGATATGCCAGGTAGCCTTCAAGCCACTGGCACCATCGATTGTGGCTGCCTCGTAGTATTGTTCTGGAATTCCCTTAAGTCCGGAATACAGGAGGATGAAATGGAAGCCTATCCCCTGCCAGGCCACGGAGAAACAGACAGCATACAGAGCCATTTGTGGGTCGGAAAGCCAGAGTTGCTCCCAGTTTTCCAAACCCAAAGCTTGAAAAAGCTGATTGAGGATTCCGTAGTTGGGTTCGTAGACTTTGTTCCAAAGAATGGACATAGCAACGGCAGAAATCATCATAGGAACAAAGTAGACTGTCTTAAAGAAGCGTAAGCCCCGGGTGTAGTGGTTTAGGAGCAAGGCAAAGAGAAACCCTAAAGGTATTTGCACCACGATCAGAAACACAAAGAGAACTAGCGTATTGCCAACGTTTTGCCAAAAACCCGTATCCCGAAATAGAAGTTGCAGATAGTTATCCAAGCCGACAAACTTCATTTCACCCCACCCTCGCCAGTTAAAAAAACTGAGGTAAGTCGTGACCAAAATCGGCAGCAGGAACATGACCAGATAGATCAACAAAGCAGGCACAACGAAAATAGCAATTGCCTTTTTGTCCCTCAAGACTTTATCCATGCGATATCCCTTATTGGATGAAACCCGGGGTCAAAAGACCCCGGGGAAAGGAAACTAAGGCTTCAGAATTTTCTGAAGCTCCTCAACGTATTTCTCCGTAGTAATCGTACCAGAATAATGAAGCTGACTCAGATCGCGCATGGGAAGTCCCACGGCAGCGTCAACCACGCCGAACCACCAAGGCTGCGTCATCGTGAATTTCGGGGTATCGTCCAAGTACTGCTGATAGGCCGGGTGAGGAGGCGTATCGGCCTTTGCATCGGTGACAATCCAACCCGGCTGACCTTTTTTTACCTTAAGATCGTTCACGACTTTGGAATAGGCTACCGCGAATTTAACCGCTTCAGCAGGGAATTTTGTTTTGCCAGCGACCATCATGCCATTGGGAATGGAACCAAACATACTGGTCGTGGCGTCCATGTAGCTGCCGTCCGGCTTAGACTGGGGAAAAGTGAAATACCCTAGATCGGCACCCAGTTTCTCAATAGCTGGGTTAAAGTTCCAGGTTCCGATGGCGTGCATTGCAATTTTCCCGGCAAAGAACAACTCGTTCATTTCGGATGGCGTCATCTGCAGGTAGCCCTTCTGGAAGGCACCCATTTTTACCAGCTGCTGGACCTTCTTCGAGGCTTCAACAAAGGGAGCATCGGTGAATTTCATCTCACCGTTCATGGCCTTCTGAAACGCTTGGGGATCTTCCCTCAACACCAGCTGATTATAGAGGAGATCACCCTGCCACTTTTCTTTTTCTCCTATGCCAAGAGCGTAGGTGCCATCCTTCAGTCCTTGAACCGCTTTGATAACCTCAATAAATTCATCCCAGGTCTTTGGTGGTTCTTTACCGATTTTTTGGAAAATGGCTTTGTTGTAGTAAACAACAAACGTATCGTTGGCCGTGTAAGGTGCCGTGTACAGATTTCCATCGGTGAAGGGTGTCACGTAACTCGGGCTGAATTGAAAGCCGGAAGACTTGATAGCTTCGGTTAAAGGTAGAACAGCCTTGGCCGTAATGAACGGCATGGCATCGCTGTCACCCCAAGTAAAGAATAGGTCAGGAAGTTCGTTCCCTGAAAGGTTGACCTTGATTCTTGTCTTGTAGGTGTCACCGTTGATGTTTTCAAGTTTGATCTTATAACCAAGCTGATCAGCAGCAATCTGGAAGGCATCGATGGACTCGGGTCCAATGATGTTGGCATCGAACGGAGTCAGAATCGACAGTTCCACGTCTTTTTTGACATTCGCATCGGGTCCACATCCCAATAGCAACAGGCTGGCAAGGATGAGCGAAGCCGGCGCTAGGTAACGGGTCAGTTTTCTTTTCACGGGTTTTCTCCTCGGTTTGATTTCATTCTTTTGACGATGTAGCCATGGAACAGGAATTTCCATTTCGTGAGTCAACCGGTATTGAGGGGAGCCATCATGTCCGTCCTCCTTGAGGGTGAACCGTCCGTACTTCCTGGCCACCGGGCCATAGAATTTCCAGTTCGAGCAAAACAGTGGATTTCACTTCAACAATCGGCTTTTCGCTGGAGTGGTTGCGCGCTTGGCAGATCAAATCAAGGGAGTGCGTGGCACCAAAAGGATAGTTGAGAAGACCATGACGAGAAGTCTCACGGATGTCCCATACCACTCGATTTTTGAGTAGATCAGCTCGTATTCCCAGGATGTTCTCAATCAACACCGCAACAGGGGCCAAACCGCTCCAGCCCACATTGTCGGGTTTCGAGAGGCGACTGGGAGTCGCAGCCGAGGGTGAATAGTTCTCCCAAACTGTACCGGTGGTTTCATAACAGCGAACAACGTGATCATGATGATTCAAAGCGATCTCGTGGGCTAAATCCCTTTTTCCAACAGCCTCCAGCCCGCGTAACACCATGTAGTTTGTTGGCGGCCACACCCCTCCGTTCCAATAGTCGCCATCGGTGTCAAAGGAAGGATCGTCCCGGGAAATTGCTGGCACTCGATGCGGGGTTTCAAATTCGCTGGGGTTGCCAAGATGGGAGACGAACGCATCGAGACGTTCTGGTCGAACCACACCAGTGAGCAGAACCCAAAAAGCGACCACAGACTTCAAGGGAGAAAGTGTTCCATCGGCCTGCCTGTCATGGAAAAACTGGGAGGATGGACTCCACAACTCCTCATCGATATACCTCGACAATCGCTCTGCTTCCTCTTGGAGAAACTCAATTCCCTCGCTTTCGCCTGTAACCTCCGCGATTTTTAACAGGGTCTGAGCCGACAACAACTGGTGACAGCAGGCTTCAACCCAGGAGAGATGACCATTAAGAAACCACCGGCTGTCGGTTTCTTCTTGGCGGGAACGCCGATCGAGCCAGGTAACTTCGTGACGCTTTTGGTTGTCGACGCCACTGGCCCAGCCGGTGTACCAATAGGAGCCATCAGGCCAGCTGCGATAAAGCTTGAGCCACTGATGATAGGCCAGTAAAACTGGATACACCCTTCGCAACCGGTTCGTGTCACCGATTGCCAGCCAGTGATCCCATTCTGACCAAGCGAACAGGTTGGGCCCGGTGGAACAGGGGTCAAACCGATGAAAACAGTCTTCCCCCGTATCTTGTGTCAGTTCGCGACAGATGAAACCATCTTGATGTTGTTTGCGATAAAAGGAGTCGAGCGTCTGCTGGAAATCAAAAGCCCGGCGACCGTAGCGGGCGAAATTTAAGGCAAAGACAGAGTCCCATAAGAAGAGGTGCCCATTGAAACAAGTGTCAATAAAGGGACCGGCAAATCCATTGTCCTCAGTGGCCGGATGGAGGTGCGCAAAAGCCAGCTCCCAGCACTTCCAATAACAATCCAGTGCACTGCTGTGACCGTCCCAAATTGGTTGCGGTAAGAGAGCGCGAATTTGCTCAAACCGAGGTGGAAGATTCAGTTCTTGTGGTGCAACGAGAAACAAATTCCTGGCCGCCGGGTGGTTCACCAGTTTGGAAACAGCGTCGTAATGATACATCAAATCACCCCTCTTTCGTGTAAACGCGCGTTAATTTCAAGGTATTTTCAACCTTTTATAGGCCAGGTTAAAGAGCTCGCGTGGAACCACCAGAGCTAAAGGAAACTCCAATAAGGAAGGACTTGGTACCAATAAGTTCAGCCTCGACTGCGGCCACAAGAGTCTTCGTCAGCTTGAACGCCAGCTCCCTTTTGTTCGTAACCACCGTAGCCAGCGAAGGCTTCATATATCGTAAAAGGTCAATTCCGTCGAAACCCACAACCGAAATGTCCTCAGGTACTCTTAGCCCTAGTTCTTCCAAAGCACGGAGTACTCCGATGGCAGACTCATCACTAGCGGCAAAAATAGCAGTGGGACGTACTCGCGATAAGATCTCTTTGGTGGCTCGCAAGCCCCCCTCTTCGGAAAAATCACCATCAGCGACAAAACCAGGGTCAAATGGTATTCCTAAACTCTGAAGTCCCAGTCGAAATCCTTCCAACCTTTTGACCCCAGAGTAAATCGACAAGTTCCCCTGAATATGAGCAATTGCCCTATGGCCAAGTTTGTGCAGATGTCGCAATGCCTGTAAGGTGCCGGACTGATTGTCGAAGTTGGCAACCACGGCTCGATTGTTTGCACTTGTAAGTGCGGTAGGATCTTGATCGACGAGACCTAGTAAAAAACCCTTCCGAACTAACTCAAGCACCCTTGGATCATCATTTCTGGCTCCCAAAATGATTCCTGCAACGATTGTCTTGCTCGAAAACAGCTCTTGAAACCTCGAAAATGAGTTTTGGTCCGTGTATTGGGTGACCAGAACGTTGTAACCGAGCTTATTGGTGAAGTCGATCAGCTCTGTTGTGAAAGGCGCGAAGAACGAACTGCTGGAGATTTTGTCGTCGTAGTAGTTGGACCGGTTGTCGATGTATAAGCCGATTGTCTTGTTGACAGACCCAGCAAGAAGTCTGGCAGAGGCATGCGGGACATAGCCAAGTGCCTCAATGGCCTTCTGGACAGATCTCCTGGTTTCATCAGGAACGTTTGAGTAGTTATTGATGACACGCGAAACGGTGCTTCGCGAGACGCCCGCGTAACGGGCAACCTCTTCGGCATTGATCATCGGAGAACTCTCCTACGAAGGAGCGTAAACCGAAGTGCGAGAATCTGCAAGGAAATTCGTAAACGCGCGTTCATTCTTGCCAAAAACTTGATCTCACCTTATGCTGTGTCCTATGAGCACTCTTCCCTCAAACAACCCCATTCTCAACGGTATCGGCTTGACCGATCCTCATATCGTGATCCATCAGGATAGAGCCTACTTGTTTGCGACCCATGACTACAGCCCTGATAATCAGAACTTTGTGATGAAAGACTGGTGGCTTTGGTCTTCGTCCGATCTGGTCCACTGGCGACAGGAGAGTATTTTGCGTCCCGAGGATACGTTTCTCAAACGGCCCTTCGGTGACTGCTGGGCCACCTTTGGAGCGTTCCGCAACAACCGCGTTTACTGGTATTTTTCAGCCGGCCCCACCGAAATCGGTGTGGTCACCGCAGAATCTCCCGCCGGCCCCTGGACTGATCCCTTGGGCAAGCCGTTGATACCCCGGGGTTTGACCCCGACAGATCAGCGTGATCCAGACCTTTTGATCGACGATGACGGGGAAGCCTACCTGGTTTTCGGAACCTGGGAGTATTATATCGTGCGCCTTGGAAAAGACATGATTTCTTTGGCTGAGTCCCCACGTCCCCTTGTTTTAGACAGAAAAATCGGGCCCTACGGAGAAGGAAAAACAGACGACAAACCTTCCCTTCATAAACGCAACGGGCTTTACTACCTTTCCTGGTCCAGCTTCTATGCCACTTCTACCTCGGTGTACGGGCCCTACACCTACCGGGGAACGGTGATTGAAACCGAACTGGTGGATTCGGAGTTTCAGGGGATTGCCAACCTGCGGCATGACCGCCACGGAAACTTCTTCACCTGGAACAACCAATGGTTTTATGCCTTCAACGACAAAGGAAGGCCAGGCCGCGGAGAGTTTTTCCGGGACTCGTGCCTGGCCTATGTGCACTACCGTGACGACGGCAGTATGGAACCAATCCGATTGGATTCTGTGGGTGTCGGCCAATACGACTTGTCGCTTGGCCCGATCCAAGCGCGCGATTTCTTTGCTTCCGGCCCGAGCTTTTTGGCGTATCCGAAAACCCATGGGTTGAAGCTAAATGCCACCATGGTTTTTCAGGTTGCTTCACAGAATCCTCTAGGCGCTGACCTGGAAATCCGTGAGGGAAGCCTTGACGGTGAGCTGCTGGGCAGGGTTCACATTCCTCAGTCTGATCATCCAGGGCAGTACAAAAGTGTAGAATGTCGATTGACCAACACCGCCCGGCCTTATGACCTCTGGCTGGTGTGCCGAGCGGGTTGGAAGGACAACTTGAAGATTCAGACTTTTTCGTAGATTTCGGCAAACGCATCGGGACGCATGACAGAAAAATGTCCATTGGCACCCTTGATCAACCAATCTTGAACGTTGAGCACCATCACGCCATCGGGAGTATGGGCATAAACCCGCCCTCGGTGTTCACTGGCTTCAAAAACTGCCGAGTTTGACCACTCTTTCATAAACTGGATATTCTGTTCCGTGCCAAGGTATTGATGGGCTTCCACGGTGACTGGGCGTAGTCGAAATTGGTTATCCATAAGTTTCCTCCAACTTCCATCAAATACTGCCTGGGTCCGGGCGTCAAGGAGATTCCTAGGAAAACGATGGCGGCACAATGGGTTTGGTCTGATCTTTCGACTGCGAGAACGGCTTTTCAGTGATGATATCTTTCGTCCTTGTTTCAGGAGTCACCTTGAGCCTTTTGATCTGTTTATGATGGAACTCGCATTCCACCATAGTGTTACCGGGAGCCCAAAGCTTGAATGTTACATCCCATTCGTCTGGCCATGAGGGCAGGAGCCAGATCGGTCCTGTTTCTTCCAACAATGAACCGGAGCTTTCCCAATGCAAGACCATTCTCTGCAGGGCAGTCATGCCGACGCCGCCGTGGTCCTGGTCGGGCAACCAATCGAAGTGAGGCCCCCAGAAAGCCGGAAAACGCACTCCTTTGGCCAGCGGAGCTTCAAAGTAGGCCAGGACCAACCGCTTGGCCTCGTCTGTCAGACCAAGGAGTGCGGCTTGAATCGCATCCTGGCGCCAGCACGAGGACTCCTTGAACCGCCTGACTCTCCATGTCTCCCGCCCAGTTTCCCGCTCCGGTTTGCCGGCACCAAACAGGCGGTAAGGAAAGACCGCGTACAGCGCGGGGTTCTCGAAGTTCATGCTGTTGTTATATTGCAGGGCATCGATCAGTTCGGTCCGCTTTTCCCAAAAGTAGGTCCGTTGCGGCAGCGGCGGCAGCAGTTCCTGGAGCTCCCTCCACTGCGCCCTTTCGTCTTCAGGCACGCCGCCCACCTTCAGCAGTCCTTCCAAAATCCACTTCAGGCCCGCTATGTCGGGCAGCGGGTTCACGGCTTCATGCCAGGTTTCCAGAGACTGAGACGGAGCAAGCACTATTTTGCCATCACGGGAGCGTTCACGAAAGTGTTCCCGGTAAAAGGTAAGGATTTCGCGGGCGACGGGAAGCAAGCGGGACTCCAGGAAGTCCCGGTCTCGAGTCACGGCAAACACATCGAGCATCACGGCCACCAGCTCAAGCTCCCCTTGCCAGTAGCGGCAACCAAACAGTGGTAGAACCTGAGACTTGCCAACCCCTAAGGCCTATCGTATGCTGGCTCTTAAACTTGAGGAAAGGTTTATGGACACACAACAAGCCCGATGGATTTGGTCTGATCTAACCGACCCGGCCCCCCGCAACCGCTTCACCTACTTCAGAACGACCTTTGACCTCCGGCTGCGGCCAGGGCAGGCGGCGATCCGTTTTGCTGCCGACAGCAATGCCCGTTTGTGGGTCAATGGCGTGCTCGTGCGGCGCAAGGTCACCCGATACCATGAAGAGCGCATCACGGCAGAGGTGATCGAGGTGGGACATCTCTTGGTGCAAGGTACCAACACCTTAGTGGTGCTTCACCACAACTGGGGGCCGATCGTTACCTTTCAGCGTTCGGCCAATCTCCATGCAGGGCTTTGGCTCGATAGTGAATTCTGCCGCACCGGCCCTTCCTGGCGGTACTTGCAAGCCCCTGAGTTTACCGTCCACGCAGACCAGGTGATCGGGCTCATCGGGGATGCCCGCGTGCGCTATCCCGTGGTTCTGGATGGGCGGAAAGCCCCGGGCCAGAGCATCCATGGAGCAGGTTTTGACGACTCTGGATGGCCAGGCGTTTCGGTGGTGGAGCACGGCCCGTGGCCACAGCGGCCGGATGATGTCGAGACCCCGGGCCAGCGGGAGTACCTCGCCCGTCCCATGAACGTGCTCGCGGCAGGCCGGCTGGATCGCCAGCCCCCCGTGGAAGCGGCCCCGCTCGAGATCGCCGCCGGAATCAGGACAAGCCGTTGCCTACCTGACCAAACCGTGGGGGCGTTCCCGTGGTCTTTTTACGCCCAGGCTGGCGAAAGCCGTTTTGTCACGGTGGATTTCGGGCTTCCGGTGCACGGGTACCCGGCGCTGGAGCTTGGCACGACTCCGGGAGGAACCATCCTGGACCTCGGCTACTGCGAACTTTACCGCTCGCTCTATTCTGGTGCCATCCATGTGGACGAAAGCGGCTGGCTCAACCCCGAAGGCGTGGTCGGCAAAGGGTACGCGGACCGGTATCTAACACGCCATGGGTTTCAGCAGGTTGAAATTCCCGAGGAGAGAACCGCCCGGTGGATGACTCTCCACTTTCATTTTTCCGAGGCAGGCCTTGTCACCATCAACAGTCTCGGGATTGTCAGCAGCCAGTATCCGACGCAAGCCTTAGGATCCTTCGAGTGCGGTGACCACCGCGTTGACCAGATCGTCAAGCTGGGGCTGATCCACGCCAAGGTGACGATGACCGACAGCTATGTCGACACTCCCGGCCGTGAGGATGGTCAGTGGCTGGAAGACGCCGTTCCACGCGCGCTGCTGACCTCGCGCTGGTTTGGCGACACCGCCCTGCGCAATCTGATGCTGCGGACCTACGCCGAAAGCCAAGGCGAGGATGGCAACTTCCACTCATTTCCCCCTAGCAATTATCCGGCCTATCCTTCCCGCTACGACTGGAGCGTGCAGTGGGTCGCCCTGCTGTGGGATGACTACCAGTGGCACGGAAGCCCCGAACGCGTGAGGCGGTACTGGCCGGTGCTGCAGAAATATTGGCAGGGGCTTTTGGCGCACGTTCATGACGGGCTATGGGTGACCCCGTTGGTGTTTGCCGACATCCGCGTGGGTCTGCATCCTGGCCCGGGGCAATCGAGCGGTATCGTCACGCCCTGGATCATCGAGCGTCTGCGCTGGTCGGTTGAGCTGGCCCGGGCCGTGGGTGAGGACTCTCAAGCCGAAGCCTGGTCAGACATGACCGGAAGGTTGGTTTCGGCCTTCCGGAAGCACCATGTTGTGCCGGCTTCTGGGGGTGTTCCCATCCATGTGGCCGACCGTTGCGACCCTTTCGACTCCGGTTTGGTGCGAGGCTACAGTCAGGCTGGTCAAACCGTTGCTGTGTATAGCGATCTTCTTACAAAGGATGAGTCAGCAGCCAACCTGAACTACTGCTTTGCGGAACCCGACGGATCACCCGCCGAGGGCGTCACCAGGTGGAACAACCCGACCTATTTTGAACGCTCCCTCAAAGCGCTTTCGCACGTGGGTCTGACCGACAGGGCCGTACGTCACCTTGTGGAACGCTACGGGCCCTACCTGCCGGCGCACCCGGCCAATCTGACTCCATTGAGGTTTCAAGGACCATACGGTGGCCCTCTGCCCGAGTACTGGCTGTCTGGAAGTGCCCAACCCGAGGACGACACAGGGTCGCATGGGTGGGGAGCAATTCCGCTTTTATGGCTCCATGAGTGCCTTCTCGGTGTGACCATTGCAGAGCCTGGCGGAGCGAAGTTGGAAATTGCACCGCAACTTGGCGGACTGCCCTTTGTGCAAGGCCATACGGTCACACCCAAGGGCGTGGTCTGGGTCTCGTGCGACCCGCAGCAACGCAGACTGGAGGTCACCCTTCCCAAGGGAACCACAGCAAAAATTCTCTGCCCCTGGACATCCGAGACCCCCTCTGAGTGCTCAGGACCCGGTACCTTCTTTTTTGGTTGACAATCTCAAAATTCGGTACATATAATTGACACGAGTCCAGGTTACCCGGGTAACCTTAACGTATCTTGAGAGGGGGATCTATGAAAAAGATCGCAGTTTTAGCGCTCTTCAGTCTGCTTCTGACAGGTGCATTCCTGTCGGCCCAAGGAACGCTTCGCGCTCCGGTCGGGTTCGGCGGAACGTATATGGATATGATGAAGACGGTATACAACCGGGCCGGCCAGCCCGACCTGATTCAAATTCCACTCACCGCCTACGACAAAAATTACGATTTGACCAACATGGCGGCAGAAAGTTTCGCTGTCTCCAAGGATGGTCTGGTGTGGACAATCAAGCTGCGCGCCGGGCTGGTGTGGAGCGATGGTAAGCCGTTAACAGCTAGCGACTTTGTGTTTGCCCTCGAAAGAGCGGTCAAAAGCGGCTACGACTTTGCCTGGTACTGGAGTTGGGCCGGCGGCATCAAGAACTGGACCCAGGTCGAAAAGGGCGAGGCAACGCTGGCGGACTTCGGAGTGAAAGCGCTCGACGCCCGTACGATCCAGGTGACAACCGAAACCGCCAAGCCCTATTTCCCCGGCATTTGTGCTTACTGGTGGCCGGTTCCCAAGCATGCCGTCGACAAGTACGGCGACGAGTATGCCACCAAAGCCGAGACCATTCCCTCCTCCGGACCCTTCAAAGTGACCAAGTGGGTGATTAACGACGCCATCACCCTCGAAAAGAACACCACCTACAAGGGACCCTGGATTCCCAAGATCGACAAGGTGATTCTGTACCCGCAGCTGAGCAATCCCGAAGTGGGTTTCCCCGCCTATCTGGCTGGAGACATCGACTTGACCAGCCTCAACGTCGGTCAGCTGGCCTATGCCCGGGCCAAGCTTCCCAAGGAGCTGCAGCCCAACGCGCTGTTCCAGATCTACTACCTGGCCTTCAACTACGATGTGGCTCCTTTCAACGACGTCAACGTGCGCAAGGCTTTTATGTATGCCTTTGACCGAGAAAAGCTGACCTCGACGATCCTGAAAGACATTGCGGCACCTGCTTACACTCTCGTGACCCCCGGTTTTTCGGGCTACAACCTTGAGACCAAGGCTCAGACCGGTTTCAATGCTGCCAAGGCCCGGGAATATCTGGCCAAGGCTGGTTTTGCGGGCGGTAAGGGCTTTCCCAAGATTGAGTTGCTGTGGCGCATCGAAGGTGGCTACCACGCTCCCATCGTGAAGCCCATGGCCGAATACATCCAGGCACAGTTCAAGGAAGTGCTGGGAATCGAGCTGGAAATCAAGGGCTTGGAACTGAAGACCTGGATGGATTCGCTCAAGAACCGCGAAGGAAAGCTGTTCATTTCGCCGTACCTGTACGACTACAACGACGCTTCGAACTTCTATGATATCTTCCTGGCCGGCGGACGCCACAACTGGTCGAGTCCCGAGTACGATGCTTTGATCAAGAAAGCTGACTCTCTGGCCGATTGGAAGGACAGGGGTCCGTTGTACAAGCAGGCGGAGCAGATTCTGGTGGACCAGGCTGTGGTGACCTACCTGACCCATGCCAAGGAAAACACCCTGTTCAAGTCGACCCTGAAGGGTGACGGTGTGACGCCTAATAAGTATGGTTTCGTCCCGTTGATGATACCCTACTCGTTCAGTAATATAACCATCAGCAAGTAATTGCTTTTCTTGACGGGAGATCCTCATGCAACACGTATTAGATGTGGAGGATCTCCACGTCACATTTCGGCACCGCGACGGTAACGCTTTCGCGGTGCGTGGAATCGATCTGGTTCTTGACCGGGGTGAAAGCCTGGGCATTGTCGGCGAATCCGGTTCGGGCAAGAGTGTCAGCGCTTTGGCTATGATGGGTCTGGTGACCACACCCCCCGGCGAGGTCAAGGCCAAGAAACTTCTTTTCGACGGAAAAGACCTTCAGAAATCGTCCCGCAAGTTCCAAGAGCCCATGACTAGTCTCGACCCTGTATTCACCATAGGCGAGCAGATCGCCGAGACCATCATGCAGCACTTCCACACCAACAGAAAACAGTCTTTGGCGAAGGCTGAAGAACTTCTGGCCAAGGTTGAGATCACAAACCCCAAGCACATTCTCAAATGTTATCCCCATCAACTGTCGGGCGGAATGCGTCAACGGGCCATGATCGCCATGGCCATCTCGTGCGAACCGGCGGTGCTGATCGCCGATGAACCCACCACAGCCCTAGATGTGACAATCCAGGCTCAAGTGCTCGAGCTGATCAAAAACCTCAGCCGTGATATGGGTATGGCCTTGGTGATGATCACCCATGATCTGGGCGTCATTGCTGAAACCACCGACCGGGTCACGGTCATGTACGGCGGCCGGGTCATGGAGACAGCGGGAGTTCACGAGCTGTTTGCCAGTCCGGCCCACCCTTATACCAAAGCCTTGCTGGCCAGTATTCCCCGCATCGATATTGAAGAACACGGCCGGCTCTTTGCCATCCCCGGGGCCTCCCCCAGTCCGTTGAGGCCCTCGGCGGGTTGTCCTTTTTTTTCCCGGTGCCAAGAAGCCCTGCCGCGCTGTGAAGCAGAAGCGCCCCCGATGTTTGACGTCGGACCAGCGCATCATTCTCGCTGCTGGAGGTCGGAATGAACTCCATCCTCAGGGTTGAAAACCTTTCCAAGCACTTTGTTTCCCAGTCAGGTCCCTTCTGGAAAAAAAAGCAAAACGTGGTGCGTGCAGTCGATGATATCTCGTTCGAGCTCGGTGAAAATGAGGTATTGGGCCTGGTCGGCGAGTCAGGGTGCGGCAAGTCGACCACCGGATCACTTCTTGTCCGGCTGCTTGACCCTACCTCGGGAAGCATTTTCTTGAACGGGAAAGACATTGCAACCCTCCCCGAGAAAGAACTGCTGGAGGCCCGCAAGAACATCCAGCTGATCTTTCAGGACCCCTTCGCCTCGCTGGACCCGATGATGACGTTGGGTGAAGTGGTTGCCGAGCCCTGGGAGATCCACGGTGTTCATCTGGCCAAGGACCGGATGGCAGAGGCCGCCAAACTTCTTGAAGTAGTGGGGCTCAGCGGTGAACTGACCGGCCGGTACCCGCACGAACTTTCCGGGGGCCAACGTCAAAGGGTGGCAATTGCCCGGGCCTTGGCGCTCGACCCAAGGGTGCTGATAGCAGACGAGCCCACCAGCGCTCTCGACGTTTCGGTCAAGGCGCAGATCATCAACCTGCTGCGGGATATCCGCGACAGCCGGGGTCTTTCCATGGTGTTCATCAGCCATGACCTGAGCATGGTGAGGCACATCAGCAACCGCCTGGTGGTCATGTACCTTGGCCG
>JAIFLN010000075.1 GCA_020049045.1 Spirochaetota bacterium
ACCAGGCTGGTGACAGGCTTCAAGCCGCGGCTCACAATCTGCTCCAAAACAGCTTCGCCATCGGCAGCGTAGATCAGAATCCGGTCGGGGAGCACTTCCAGCCGCTCGCCCAGTCCTTCGAGCTCAGGAGCGACTTGAGCGTTGCGGTTGCTGCCAAAGCGGACCTCGACGACTTCACGGCTGGAGTACCGGGTGATCAGATCGGCCGGAGTTCCCTCGGCCATAATCTTCCCCTTGTCCATGACGACCAGCCTGTCGCACAGCTGTTCTGCCTCATCCATGTAGTGGGTGGTGAGCACCAGCGTCACCCCTTCTTCCTTCAGCCGGAACAGCCTGTCCCACAAAATATGCCGCGCCTGAGGGTCAAGACCCGTTGTGGGTTCGTCGAGCAGCAGAATATCGGGTTCATTGACCAAGGCACGGGCAATGGTCAAGCGCCGCTTCATGCCTCCCGACAGCGAGTCCACTTTGGACTTGGCCTTGTCCGTGAGCTGGGCGAAGGCCAAAAGTTCGTCGGCTTTTTTGGTCAGAAAGGAATGAGACAGGCCGAAGTAGCGGCCGTAGACAATAAGGTTTTCGCGAACCTTGATTTCCTGGTCCAGATTGTCCTGTTGGGGTACCACCCCCAAATGGGCCCGGATCTTGGGACCGTCGGTGGTGGGGTCCAGACCCAGTATCGACAATTCGCCGCTGGTACGCTGCGAAACACTGGCAACCATGCGCATGGTTGTCGATTTGCCGGCACCGTTGGGACCCAGAAGGCCGAAAGCTTCCCCGGGCTGGACTTCGAAATTGACACCGTCAACGGCGGTGAAGTCACCGAATTTTTTGACCAGATTGCGGGCGACAATAAGAGGGGGTGATTTGTTCATCGGCTGAACAACCGGCGAAGAAACGGCACTTTCAGTTCCACCGCCTTTTCGGGACAGAGTTCCTGGCAGCAGTAGCAGCGGATACACCGTTCGTAGAGGTACGATGGTGGAACCGTCTTGTTGCCGTCATGCCAATCGACCGCTTTGGGTACCACGGGACAGACCCGTACGCAGGTGCCGCACTTGGTACACTTCTCCGCCACGATAAAGGGCTTGGGCACCAGAGCATTGTTGACGGCCCGAAACAATCCGCTGGCTTGGTAGGCGGGCAGGGGATCCCGCTTGATGTCAAAGCGAGGTTGTAAAAAGCTGTCAAAGGGATC
The DNA here is from genome assembly GCA_020049045.1 of Spirochaetota bacterium. Classification (GTDB taxonomy): domain Bacteria; phylum Spirochaetota; class Spirochaetia; order JABEVK01; family JABEVK01; genus JAIFLN01. The sequence continues at coordinate 1,196 of JAIFLN010000075.1, forward strand.
ACCGAGCAGCTCGATTTCTTCCTCGAGCAGCGTGCCGCAACCATCTTGCTGGGCGTAGACGGTTGTGGGGACGAGGGCTGGGTCGAGGTTTAGAAGGCGGCAGACCGTGGCATCGAGCGCTACCGGATCGGCAGAAAGAATCAAAAGATTCATCGCCCGAGGGGTTCCTCCCCGGGGACCGTTGCCTTCCATAGCCATAATACCGTCCATGACATACAGCCGCGGGCTGATCCAGTGATTAAGGTCCACCAACATCTGGGCAAAGTCTCTGGCGTCGGGCATTTTGACGTGGAATTCGCCCTTGAGGGTTCCCGGCACACAGCCGAACTGATTTTTGATCGAGCCAGTGAACTTCAAAAAACCATGGGTCTTCAATTTGGGGAGAGAGACAAGACCGTCGCACTCGGTCACAGCCTTGGCCACGGTGAAACGTTTGTTCTGGCGGCCGTCTTCAAAAAAGACTTCCACCGGTGTGACAAAGTCGGCCAGCTTCAGACCCAGCTCGTCGGCCACCGCCTGACAGCCTGTCTTCCTGGCGGCCAGTTCCGGTGCTTGAAATGCCGGCGAATCGCCATAACTGAGCACCGCTCCGGCCTCTTTCAAGACCTCGGCCACAGCGCGGAACACGGCCGGATGGGTGGTGACACACTCTTCGGGAGCGGCGGCAGCCAGCCAGTTGGGTTTCAGAACTATGGACTCTGCGGGTTTGACAAAGGTTTTGGCACCCCCCAAAAGATCAATACCCCGGCGGACAGCTTGACGAACTGCCTCAATTTCGTAACTTTCACAGCGGATCAGCGCGACTTGGCTCATGGGGATGAGAATACCCCGCACTTCAGGTTTCGGGAAGGGATTTTCACAGGCTCAGCCAGGGTGTAGCATGGCAGCATGAGTAAACACCGCTGGAATGCTGAATCTGTCTTCGCCGACCGTCAGGCCTGGCAAATCGAACTAAAGGCCGTTGCGGGTCTATTGCCGTCCCTGACAGCACGGGCTGGCACCCTTGGCACCAGTCCTCAGTCCTTGGCAGAATTTCTTGATTCCGCCTTGCAGCTCGGCAACCGGACCGCGACTTTGTACTTTTATGCCCGAATGAGCCAGGCTGTTGACAACGGCGATGCCGAGGCCCAGTCGATGCTCGGCCAGGCTGGTTCCTTCTACAGCCAGTTCCAGGCCGCAGTCTCCTTTATCGACCCGGAATTGCTGACGCTGGGACAACCTCTTTTGCAGACATGGACCGAAGAGGTTCCAGAACTAGCCGTATACCGCCACTACCTCAACAACCTTTTTCGAAAGCAACAGCACGTGCGCAGTGCCGAGGTGGAGCAGCTGCTGGGTCTTACCAGCGAAGTGTTTCAGAGCGTACAAACCGTGCATGACCTGTTGGTCGATGCGGACTTGAAGTTTGCCGACGCCGCCGGTGGCCGCGCCGTGGCCCAGGCCACCGTGGAAAAACTGGCAGGAGACGCTAACCGCGAAGTGAGGCGCACCGCTTGGGAGAATTACTGTGACTCCCATCTGGCGATGAAGAACACTCTGGCCGCCAGCCTTACGACACAGGTTAAGGTCGATGTGTTTCAAGCTCGGGCCCGTAAGTTCGAATCCTCGGTCGACGCCGCTTTGTTCGAATCCAACCTCCCCCGGGCCGTGTACGACCAGACGCTTGAAACCTTCCGAACCCATCTTCCCGTGTGGCATCGTTACTGGAAGGTCCGCCGGAAAGCCCTCGGGGTCGAGCGCTTGCACCACTATGATATTTGGGCACCCCTGACCAAAAAGCCGCCGGTCATCTCGTTTTCCCAGGCGGTCGACTGGATCGGTGAGGCTATGGCCCCCTTAGGCAAGCCCTACGTCGAGACGCTTCGCAGGGGGTGTCTGGAAGAAGGCTGGATCGATCTGCTTCCCACTCCCGGCAAGGGTTCGGGAGCCTTTAGTTACGGGGCTCAGGGTACCCATCCGTTCATCATGATGAGCTGGGCCGACGACCTGTCATCGCTCTCAACGCTGACCCATGAACTGGGCCACTCCATGCACAGCTGGCATACCTGGAACCGGCAGCCCTTGGTTTACGGTGATTACAGCATTTTTATTGCCGAAGTCGCTTCGAATTTTCATCAGGCCCTGACCCGGGCCCATTTGTTTCAGACCCAGAGCGATCCGCAGTTCCAAATTGCCCTGATTGAAGAAGCGATGGAAAATTTGCACCGGTACTTTTTTATTATGCCGACGCTGGCCAGGTTTGAGCTCGAACACCACCGCCGGGTGGAACAGGGGCTCGGCGTCACTGCCGACGATTTGAACAGTCTGATGGCCGATCTGTTCAGTGAAGGCTACGGGGGAGCTCTTGAGGTAGACCGCGAGCGGGAAGGAAGCACTTGGGCTCAGTTCAGCCATCTGTACATGAACTACTATGTGTTTCAGTACGCGACCGGAATCAGTGCCGCTCACGCCTTGGCCGACCCCATTTTGAAGGGCGATGGCGAGGCAGCCCGCCGCTATGTTCAGTTTCTTTCAGCAGGCAGCTCCGACTATCCGGTCAACGTGTTGCGCCAGGCGGGGGTCGATATGACCACCCCGGCAGCCATGGAAAAAGGCTTCGAGGTGGTTTCGGGCTTGGTTGACCGGTTGGAAACGCTGATTCGCTAGGTTAGCTTTTCTCCAGCATCAAGGTTTTGGTTGGCTGGTCGCAGACTTCGGCGGGGCCGTAATACTGGATAGCACCGGGAAACAGGTAGGCGGTTTCGATGGCCCACGCGTCACGGTGCTTGACCAGTTCCTTGAACGGCTTGCCGTCGAGTTCCACCAAAGCCTTCTTGATCACAGGCTTGGGTTTGCCGTGGCGCTGTTCGAGGTTCATCATCATGGTGATGGGAACACCGCCGGCGGTCCACTGGTCGGCGGCCTTGTGGGTATTCTTCACGCTGGACAGGTACCCGGTCAGGCCGGCATTGAAGAGCACGAAGGCATTGAGGCCCAGGCTGTAGCAATAGTCGGCGTCAAAGTTCGAAGGAAAGGCACAGCGGCCTTCGTAGCCGAAGAAGTGGCTGAGGGCACCGAACTTTCCTTTGTACTTTCCTTCGGCGGCCCAAGCCTTGAGCTTGCGCTTGACCATTTCAATGACCAGCTTCTCGGTCTCGATCAGCGACACCTGCACGTTGCCGTGGCTGTCACGGTCCAGGAAGAGCTGGCGCTGAATGTCAGCCGGAAGGCTGTTGAGCACCGCGGTATTGCCGGCTTTGAGGTGCTTGCCCAGCCAAGCCAACTGGGCTTCCAGGCCCACCAGTTTTTCAAACTCATTGGCACCGTCGTGGTCGTGGGCCAGCACATCCGATAGTTCAGCGATCAGGGCTCCCACTTCAGGAATAAACTCAATCAGTCCCTCGGGAATGAGCGCGACTCCGAAGTTCATACCCTTGTCAGCCCGGTTTTTGACCACGGTGGCAACCTGTTCAATCACTTGGTCGAGCGTGTATTTCTTGGCGGCGACTTCCTCGCCGATCAGGGTCAGGTTGGGCTGGGTCTGCAGTCCGCATTCGAGGGTGATATGGCTGGCCGAGCGGCCCATGAGTTTGATGAAGTGCCAGTATTTCTTGGCGGAGTTGGCATCGCGCCCGATGTTGCCGATCAGCTCGCTGTAGGTCTTGGCAGCGGTATCAAACCCGAAACTGGTTTCAATATGCTCGTTTTTAAGGTCGCCGTCGATGGTCTTGGGACAACCGACAACGTTGGCGGGAACCTTGTTCTTTTTGAAGTACTCGGCCAAAACTGCAGCGTTGGTGTTGCTGTCATCACCACCGATCACCACAATGCCGTCGATACCGTTGGCCTTGACCACGGCGACGACTTTTTCGAGGTCTTCCGCTTTCTCAATCTTGTCGCGGCCCGATCCGATCATGTCGAAACCGCCGGTGTTGCGGTATTCATCCATAAAGGAGTCGGTGATTTCTGTAAAACTGCCGTCGATCAGGCCCTTGGGACCACCCTTGGCACCCAGCAGCCGGCTGGCCTTGTTGCCCTTCTTCAATCCATCATAAAGACCGGCGATGACATTGTGACCACCGGGAGCCTGGCCACCTGAAAGGACCACGGCGAGGGTGAGCTTTTTTCCCGCATGGGGGTTTTTTCCCGCTCCGACGCTGGCGATAGGGGCACCATAGGTATTGGGAAACAGTTCTTTCAGTTCAGCCTGGTTGGCTACCGAAGACGTGGCTGCTCCCAGAGTGACCGCAATCTGGTTCACATCACCGCGTAGAGAAGGTGGGAGTTTGGGATTATAGGCGTAACGGGCTTTTTGCAGGGCGGAAATGGCCATGGCTTTCTCCTCAAGATTGGGGGATCGGTAAAAGTCGCACTATTGTAAAGGCTGCGGCCCTGCAGGGTCAAGCTCGGCCTAAGGAGCCTTGGTCGCAACCTGATTTCTACCAGCTTGCTTCGCAGCGTAAAGTGCGGTGTCAGCTCTGCTGAAGACCTTGGTCACTTCTTCGTCGGCCAAATCAAAAACCGTCACACCAAAACTTGCGGTGAAACGTATGGCCTCACCTCCTGGAGTTGCAACTTCCAGAGTTCTAACTTGACTGCAAAGTCTTTCAGCATATCGCTTTGCACCTATCATGGTAGTGCCGGAAAGTACGAGAGCGAACTCTTCTCCACCGTAGCGGCCGAACAGGTCGTGGGGCCTTTTATGACTCATGCAAAGGGTGCCGAAGGCGGAAAGGACTTTGTCTCCCACCTCGTGTCCCCAGGAGTCATTCAGATTTTTGAAATGATCCAGATCGATCATCACCAACGCCAAGCTTGAACCCTCACGGCGGAACCGCTGGAACTCGACCTCGGTACGGTCGAACAGATACCTCCGTGTTGCGGCACCCGTCAAAGAGTCCACTGTCGCCATCTGATGAACTTGTGCGAACAGTTTGGCATTTTGAACCGCCACTGAGATGGAGGCCGCCAACGTTTTAAGGGTAGCCAAATCGCGGTCGGTATAGGCATGGGTGTGAAACGTCTGAGCAGACAAAATTCCAAGAACTTTTCCCTCCGCCATCAAGGGGGTGTAGAGACCAGACTTGGAACTCCGTGGCGAGCTGCCGAATTTCCGGGGTTTCTCTGAAAGGTATTTCCCGTACTCTCTTTCGATATCATTGATCAAAATGTCTTGACGGTTGCGGATGCACCAGGCCGAGAAAGTTGGCGCATTGATCGAAACCTCAAAAGCTGGGATCCGTTTGCCTTCTTCGATAAAGAGGCGGTAATCGAAGATTCCCTTTTCCTCAAGGTAGAGACCAAGACCGAAGATTTCGGCCTCCATCAATCCTTCGATCGACTCGTAGACCGTCATCACAATGGTTTCGAGGTCGAGACTGGCGGTGATTTTTTGCCCCAGGTCTCCTAGAACGGTCAAGATCCGCGACTGTTCCTTCAAAAGTTCATTTTCCCGTCTCGTCTGGTCGGCTTTAATTTGGGAAAGCTGCCGGGTAATGGTTTCATCGTGCAGCCGGTCGGAAAGTGTGTGGTATTGTTCCAGAGCCTGGTAGGCGCCCTGCCAGAGTTCCAAGGCTTGGGAGGCTTCTGCCAAACCTCGAAGCGATTCAGCTTCCAGAAGCAGAATTCCCAGGGTGTGGCTCATTTCTTGCGCCTCACGAAACAACGCCAGCGCTGAGCCTGGTTCCGACTGCGTCAATCGCAGCCTTCCCAGATCAATGGACGAGCGGAGTTCCGTTGCCCTGTCTCCGGCTTGCCGCGCCAGGGCATGCGCTTCCTGAAGCAGCTCTTCGGCACGAGACCCTTGATTGTCCTGTCGCTCGTGAGAACCCAGTAGGTACAGAGCTTCTGCCAGAGCGGACAAAAACTGGCCTGGTCTGGCAAGGGATATGGAACGGTCCAGTGCTTCGTGGCCCTTATCGTCCCGACCCAGGGCGAAATACGCCTTGGCCAGCTGGTTGAGCACCAAGGATTCATTCAAGGCGGAAAGCAAGCCCGAATCGAGGGACTGCCGCAGGATTGCCTCCGCTTCGGCAAATTGTCTGAGGTCGATCAGAGTTTCACCAATGTTGGCTTGAAGAACCTGAATCTCATGCTGATCACCCAGACGCTGAGCCTGAGTCAAGGCTTCCCTATACACCAAGAGCCCTGTTTCGAGTTTTCCCTGACTGAGGTGAACGCTGGCGATACCGTTCAAAGCCTTCAACCAGCCGGGCTGGTGATCTTCGGCCAAAAAGCCATCCCGGGCCCGCTCAAAGTGTTCCAATGCCTTCGGGTATTCGGTTCGGTCAAACGCAAGCCAGCCTGAAAGCCGTTCACAAAGCGCGGCTTCGACGCCCAATCCCTCTTTGACACATTCGTCCCTGGACTGGTTCAACAAAGGAGCAAGCTCTTCGGGGTACCGTTGCATCGTCTCTTCCGAAAATGTCAGAAGAAAGTTCACCCTGTCTTTGAGGGAATCGATCTCTGAGTACTGTTTCCGGAAAGTCGGAAAGTCCATGGGCTATCCTACACTGAGAGTCTTGTCGAGAGAAGGGGTTTCCTTTCATTATTGAGACCATGGTTCTTCATATCGATGGCGACAGTTGCCCCCGTAATGTCCGTGATCTGGCCGCCAAAGCAGGCCGTCGTGAGGGAGTGGTGGTGGTGTGCTATGCCAATCGCCCTATACCCTTTGACCGGGGAATTCCTGTTGAGATGGTGATTGTGGAAAAAACGGAAGGGGCTGCAGACCGGGCCCTGGTGGCCCGTGCCGTTCCCGGTGACCTCGCCTTGACCCGAGATATCCCGCTGGCCGCCGACTTGGTCGAGGCAAGCATCGCTGTGGTCAACGACCGGGGGGCCCTCTATTCGAAAGAGAACATCCGGGAGCGGTTGTCGGTGCGGAATTTTATGGCCGGTCTGAATGCCGTGGGCCTGAAGCCAGAAAGCACCGCCCAGTACGGCAAAAAGGAATGGGACGAATTTGTCCGTACCTTCGACAGGGAATTTATGAAACTGGTTCGGGTTTCCAAGCGCGGTTAACGTTTGACGAGAGTGGCTTGTCCGCCCTGTCCGTTCAGCGCCGCTTTCAGGTTGGCCGCCGCCAAGGGACCTGAAACAACTTCCCAGAGTCCCTCTCCCGCCGCACTGACTTGGACCTCTCCCAAAGGAACGGCCCATTCCCGTGCCGCCGCTTCATTGGCTGCTGAAACAACCCACCGCAAATACCAGCCCTGCGTCGGCTTGGTGGCAGGTTTGACGGCCGGAGCGGCCGGTTTTGCAGGGATAGGTGTGCTGGCAATTAGAGGCTTTGCCGAGGGAAGGGACGCAATGGCAGCCGGTGCTGTGGATGTTGCAGGAACCGGGGATGTCGGTTTGACCTGGGGTTTCGGTTCGGTTTTATTCAGGATTTGAGAAGCGTCAGGGTAGATCACCTGGTCTGAAGGAGCAACTTGAAGCGTGGTGGTGTCCTCAGCCCAAGCCCAAGAGAGGCCGACGGTCAACAGGACCAGGAACGACAAGGTTTTCTTCATCACTAACTCCTGGTACCTTTATCGGCATCTGCGGCGACTTCTCAAAGGGGAGTTTTTGTCGTAGATTGAAACCGCATGGAATCCGCGCGAGCCTTTTCCCCTGGTCATGTCACCGGGTTTTTTTCCATCCATCCCCACGATGACCCTTTGCACCACGGTTCCACCGGTGCTGGGTTCAGCCTTGCCGAAGGCACTCTCACCAGCCTGAGACCATCCACGGAAGACAGCATTCTGATGAATGGAACACCCCTGGCGGGGGCCCCTGTTTCACGGGCTGTTCTGCGTCTGTTTCGTCAGATTGTCCCCAATTCAGGCCCTTGGTCGGTTCTCCATCAGTGTTCTTTGCCCATTGGTTGCGGCTTTGGTACTTCCGGTGCCGGGGCTTTGTCGCTGGTATTGGCCCTCAATGAAGCTGCCGGATCACCCTTGGACCATCTTGAGGCGGCCTCGCTGGCGCATCGGGCCGAACTGGAGATTGGCACGGGGTTGGGTACCGTCCTGGGGGAAACCTTCGGCGGTTTTGAAGTCCGGACGAAGGCCGGCGCACCTGGTACAGGTACGGTGGTGAATCTGCCCTATCCCGAAGGTTTGAAGGCAGTTTTTCTCCTGTTTGGTCCGCTGGCAACACCGAGGCTTCTGGGGAACCCTGAGGTTCGCCACGCCATCAGCCGGGAAGGGGAAAGTCTTCGTCAGCAGCTTTTGGACAAACCTGAAGTCACTGAATTCCTGAGATTGAGTTTTGCTTTTGGTCGTCAGGCGGGACTGGTAAGCTCCAGACTGGCAGTTTTGCAGGACCAGCTGGCGGAGCAAGGCTGGATTGCCCCGATGTTGATGTTCGGCGACGGCCTGTTCACGCTTGTCGATAGCCCCAACTTTGATCGTGTGCTGGACGTATTCCAGCGCCTGGCTCCTGACGCCCGTGTCTTCGGATCGGCACTCGACCGCCAGGGAGGGAGAACCCTTGTCTGTCATTGATATTCCAACCAGTCATCCCCGTTACCAGTCCCTCATGAGCCGTGAGAAAATTGTTGAGGGTTTGCATACGAAAGTGGTCACCGAGTCGGGGTTGATTGCCCACGGCCGGGGTGAATCCCTGGATTATTTTCTGGGAGAAGCCACGGCCTCTTTCGGCCGAGCCGCAGCGAGAGCTGCTGTTGCCCGGCTGCTGGTCAGCCGCCATCCGGTGTTATCGGTCAACGGAAACGCCGCTGCCTTGGTTCCCGAGGCCCTGGTAGAGCTTTCCGAGGTCACGGGCGCACTTCTCGAAGTCAACTTGTTTTACCGCACTCCCGGCCGGGAAGAAGCCGTCGAGGCGGCCCTGCGCCAGGCGGGGGCGAAAACGGTTCTGGGTGTCGGCAGTGATGCCAGTGCCACGATAGATGAGCTTCAGCACGCCCGGCGCATCGTCAGTCCCCGGGGCATTTTGATTGCCGATACCGTGTTTGTTCCTTTGGAAGACGGAGACCGGACCGAGGCTCTGGTGAAGCTGGGCAAAAGCGTCATCACGGTTGATCTCAACCCCCTTAGCCGCACCGCCCGGAAATCGCATATTACTATTGTAGACAATATTTTACGTGCTCTTCCTGCCATGGTTGACGAGGCGAGGGCGCTGAAGGGAAAGCCTGAAGCCGAATTGCGGGCGCTGGCCGATGCCTGGGACAACCATGCCGGGCTGGCTGAGGCTTTGCGGTACATGGCGGATCGTCTGCTTGTTTTGGCCAAGGAGGTCTGACATGGTCCTATCTGCTCGTCTGCAAGCCTTTATCGAAGGGTACGATGCCCGCCGCAAACTGGTGGTTGTCACCGCCTACGACAGTTGGCAGGCGCGCCTGGTGGAACTAGCCGGCGCCGACTTGATTTTGGTTGGCGACAGCCTGGGAATGGTGGAACAGGGCCGTGATTCCACCGCCGGAGTGACGCTCGACCAAATGGTGTATCACACCCGTATGACCGCCAGAGGACGCCATTCTATCCCGATTGTTGCCGACCTTCCATTGCATAGCTATGACGATCCGGTGACGGCCCTGGAATCCTCGAAGCTCCTGATGGCAGCTGGCGCTGACGCCGTGAAATTCGAGGGTAACCCTCCGGGCATTGCCGATGCCATTCTTGCCGCAGGAATTCCCGTGATGGGACATCTGGGGCTTCTTCCCCAGACAGCAGCCGACTATAAAGTTCGGGGCAAGGATCTGGCCGAGGCAGCTCAGATCGCCCTCGACGCGCAGGCATTGACCGACGCCGGCTGTTTCAGCCTTGTTCTAGAATGTGTCCCTCTAAGCCTGGGACGTGACATCACCTCTGCCATCAAAATCGCCACCATCGGCATTGGGGCTGGTCCCGAAACCTCGGGACAGGTTCTGGTGTTTCATGACCTTCTGCATTTGATCGAGGGCCGTAAGGCCAAGTTCGTCCCCGACGCCTATACCAAGGTCGGCACTGTCATTCGGGATACCCTGGGTGCCTGGGCCGCCGATGTGCGAAAAGGTACGTACCCCAGTGACTCGGAGAGCTATCATTAGCGACTCCAAGGTGCTTCTGGCCGAACTTGATGCCCGTCTGGCCACCGATTGGACCTTTTCTTCTGGACGGGTGCTCGGGTCGATGTGCTCCGTACCTCACCCCGTTGCTGCCGCGGCTTTTGAACGAGTTCTCGAAGCCAACATCGGAGACGAGGGGCTGGTTCCCGCTCTGGCAGCCTTGGAACGGGAGGCTGTCGGCCAGTTTGCCGGTTGGTGGGGGCACCCCGAAGCTTCCGGCCGTATTGTCTCCGGGGGAACCGAGGCAAACGTCATGGCACTCTGGACGGCCAAAATCGTCGCGGGACCGGGGAAAAATGAGGTCGTGATTCCCGCTTCGGCCCACTACAGTTTTGACAAGGCGGCTTCCCTGATGGGACTGACCCTGGTGAAAGCTCCCGTAGGTAAGGACGGTTGTCTGGATCCTGCCGTTGCCGAAGCGGCTTTGACCGATCGTACCTGTGCCTTTGTCGGTGTGGCCGGTTCAACCGCCCTCGGGGCAGTGGACAACGTGTTTGCCCTGGCCGAAGTGGCCCGGCGGCGGAAGGTGTATTTTCACCTTGACGCCTCGTTCGGCGGCTATGTTCTGCCCTTTCTGGCTGACGCCGGGTATCCGGTCCATCCTTTTGGCTGGCCCGAAGGAATGGCGTCGCTTTCTGCGGATCCTCACAAAATGGGACGGGGACCAGTCCCCTCGGGAATGATTTTGTGGCGGGATGAAGATTTAGCACGGGTTTCCGCTGTGGAAGTGGGTTACCTTTCCGGGGGACGCTTGCGGCAGAACACGCTGGTGGGAACCCGGTCTGGAGCCTCGGTTGCAGCCGTCTGGGCCGTTCAGAAACATCTTGATCGTGCTGGCTATGGCGAGGTGGTCAAAACGGCTATGGGGACCACCGTGGCCCTGACCAACGCTTTGAAGGGAATCTCGGGAGCACAACCGGTTTTTGACCCGGCTCCGCTGAACGTGGTCGGTGTTCGGACACCGGGCCGTGAAACCGGTGACGTCGTAGCCCGGTTGCGTCTCCGCGGTTGGGCCCTCAGCCAGTGGGACGGCTTTTTCCGCATCGTGGTCATGCCCCACGTGACTCCTCCCGTCATCGATGGTTTTCTGGCTGATCTCCAGGAGGTTCTGAAATGAAGGAACACCCTTCCGCCGACATTGTCGGCTCGCTGGGAACCGAACTCTCAGGCAAGACCGTAGTCCTGGCCATCACTGGTTCCGTGGCAGCTGTCCGGGCTTCGGATCTGGCGCGTCTATTGATGCGCCATGGTGCCGATGTGCGACCAGTGATGACAAAGGCCGCCACCGAACTGATCCACCCCAATCTGCTGGAATGGGCCACCGGACATAAACCCATTTTGGAATTGACTGGTGCGATTGAGCACGTCGATCTGGTAGGAAACGTTCCCGTTCATGCGGATCTGCTTCTGATTGCGCCGGCAACCGCCAACACCATCGGCAAGATGGCAAACGGTATCGATGACAGTCCCGTCACCACGTTTTTCACAACCGCTTTTGGTGAGGGAATTCCCGTCGTTTTGGTTCCGGCCATGCACCAGTCGATGTATCACCATCCCTTTGTTGTGGAAAACCTGTCCAAGCTTGAAAAAGCCGGGGTAAGGGTGCTGATGCCGCGGGTGGAGGAGGGCAAGGCCAAAATCGCCTCCGAAGCGCAGATCTATGCTGCCGTTCGTGAGGCCCTGTCTCCGGGAGCTCTGGCGGCATTGAAAGGCAAGCACGTTGTCGTCACTGCCGGGCGGACTGTCGAATACCTCGACCCTATCCGGGTGCTGACCAACAACTCGACCGGCCGCATGGGCCTTGCTCTTGCTGAGGCTGCCCAAAGGGCTGGGGCCAGGGTCACCCTGGTTGCGGGAAAACTCTCAGTACCCGTTCCTGCCGGTCTGGAGGTCATTCATGCTGAGACTGCCGCTGCGATGTTCGAGGCCTGCCAGACTCTGGTTACCGCGCAAAAACCAGCCGTATTTCTGGCCGCAGCCGCTGTCGGTGACTGGACTCCTGCCAACCCGAGCGAAGTCAAACTTCCCACTGCCGGGGGCCGGCTGATCCTGGAACTGGTTCCAACTCCCAAAATTCTCGACAGAATCAAACAATGGAGTCCTTCCACATTTGTCGTAGCCTTTCGTGCTCAAGCAGGCCTGGACGACGCGGCGCTCGAGGCTGACGCCCGGGCCAGGCTCGCCAAGGCCGGGGCCGATCTGATTGCCGCCAACGACACGTCCCGGCCCGGGGAAGGATTCGAGACGGAGACCAATGCTCTGCTGGTCTTGGACGCCAGCGGGACGGTAGAGCGCATTTCTTTGGCCCATAAAGCCGAAGTCGCCTATAAACTGCTTGCCAAAATTGCCCGAACGCTTTAAATCTATAATTGGGGATTGAATCATGAAAAACAACCGAGCCAACCGAGCCATCGACCGCAAAGCCGCCAGCTTGCCCACTATCCGCCGCCTTCCAGGCTACCTCCAGGTGGTCCGCCAAGCGGAACAAGACGGCATTCTGGTCATTTCCGGCACCACCATTGCCGAAGAACTGGAACTTGAACCTATTCAGGTCCGCAAAGATCTGGCCGTAACGGGCATCGTGGGAAAACCCCGCGTCGGTTACGTCGTTAAGGACTTAATTGCCGCCCTTGAACACTTTCTCCGCTGGGACCAAACCCACACTGCCATCGTCGTGGGTGCCGGACACCTGGGAACGGCACTTTTGGGTCATACGGAATTTCGCAAGAACGGTATGAACATCAGCGCCGCCTTTGATTCCGACCCCGCCAAGGTGGGCAAGAAATTCCACGGTGTCAAGGTTCTGGATTCCTCTGAGATGGTTGACTACATCAAGGCACAAAACGCCACGGTAGCCATTTTGACCGTTCCCTCACACGTGGCTCAGGAATTGTGCAACCGGGTTATTGAGGCAGGCGTCAAATCGATCTGGAACTTCACCAGTTTGAAACTCCGGGTGCCCGAAGGCCGCACCGACGTTCTCATCCAGAAAGAAGACCTTTCCTCCGGTTACGCCGTTCTCTCGGTTCGGGCCTGATCTCCTTCTATGGAGAAAGGCGGCGTTGTCGAGTTTCTCGTTAAAACCGTGTCCCGTTTGGCTGTGGTCGAAGGGGTAGAGGGAAAGTCCAGCCTTAAGGTCATTGATACCTTCGGCAACACCTTGACGGTGGCTGCGCGGGATTTGGAATTCCGCTCCAGCGACTACAAACTGTCCGACAAAGCCCCGGTCCACCCCTCGGCACTGGCGGCTTGGCGTGACCGGGCAGTGTCGTCCCGTTCTGAAGTCGATCTGGCTACCGCCTGGGAACTTTTCGCTGGCTCGAGCGACCTGACTCTCGAAGCCCTTGCTGAGTGCTTCTGGGACTCGCTGACAGGGGAGCGGGCGTACGCGCTGTTTTCAGCGCTGCGTGAGGACAGGCTTTTCTTCAAGGAGAAAGGCGGCCGGTATGAACCCCGGCCCCCAGCTCAGGTCGAGGAGCTTCGCAAGCAGCAGTCCGCTGTGGCGAACAAAGAAAAGCTGCAGACAGAGATGGTTGCCCGTTTGGAGGC
>JAIFLN010000189.1 GCA_020049045.1 Spirochaetota bacterium
GCGTGATTCTGAACTCCACCCTGTCGGACTGCGACTGCCAGCTTGACCTGCTCGACAAGCGCTCCGTCCCCTATGTGCTGCTGGACCGCCGCATCGAGTCGCGGGTTTCCGCAGCCGGGGTATACTCCGACAATGGCAACGGCGCCCGCATGGCGACGGATCTGCTGCTTGAAAGCCAGCCCCGGCAGTTTGTCTTTCTTAACGGCCCCGAAGAGCTTTCGGTATGCAAGGAAAGGTGGGCCGGGGTTCAAGCCTCCTTTCGGCAGCGGGGCCGAGATCCTGCATCCATCTTATACGCCGCGGGGGACTATTCGGTGGAAAGCGGCGAACGGGTTCTGGCAACCCTCCTTGGCCCGAGGGAGTCTGCCGGTGGCCGCTTTGCCCTTTTTGCCGCCAACGACCGCATGGCCATCGGCGCCATGCGTACGCTCAAGCGGTTGGGGTATTTGGTACCGGGAGATGTTGAGGTTGTGGGTTACGACGACATCGAAATGGCCCGACTCGTTGACCCGCCACTGACCACGGTGGCCCAGCCTGCCTTCGCCATGGGCCAGGCCGCGGCGCAATTGCTGCTTCGAATCATCGACGGTAAGAAGCCCCGACAGAAAACGATAGAATTGGAACCGGCACTGGTGATCCGTGGGACCACCAGGCCCAGAACGTAAAGCGAACACAAGGAGATATTATGGACAATTTTGATTTCAAGAATCCAACGAAGATCATTTTTGGAAAAGGCACCGAGGCCCGGGTCGGCGAAGAGACCGCCCGCTACGCCAAGAAGGTTCTGCTGCATTTTGGCAGCGGCAGCATCAAGACTTCGGGCCTCTACGGCCGCGTCACCGCGTCGCTCAAGGCCGCCGGTGTCGAGTGGGTGGACCTGGGCGGTGTCAAACCCAACCCCCGCCTCAGCCTGGTTCAGGAAGGGGTCAGGCTCTGCAAACAAAACGGCCTCGGGCTGGTTCTGGCGGTGGGCGGCGGCAGCGCCATCGACTCCGCCAAGGCCATTGCCATGGGTGCGGTCATCGACGGTGACGTATGGGACTTCTACCTGGGCAAGGGCGAACCCAAGGCCGCCTTGCCCGTGGCCACGGTTCTGACCATTCCCGCCGCCGGCAGCGAGTCGAGCACAGGCACGGTCATCACCAAGGAAGAAGGCCTGCTCAAGCGTGCGGTCAACTCCGAGCTGATCTACCCCGTGTTCTCTATTCTGAATCCCGAACTGGCCTTCACCCTGCCGCCGTTCCAGGTTGCCTGCGGTGCCGCCGACATCATGGCTCACTTGATGGAACGGTACTTCACCAACGTGAAGAACGTTGAATTTACCGACCGCCTGCTCGAAGCCACCATGAAAACCATTGCCCGCATGGCTCCCCGCGCCCTCGAAAACCCCCGCGACTATGACACCTGGGCCGAGTTCATGTGGGCCGGTGCCATCGCGCACAACAACCTGCTCAACACCGGGCGCGTGGGCGACTGGGCTTCGCACGACATCGAGCACGAAATCAGCGGTATTTACGACGTGGCGCACGGTGCCGGTCTGGCGGTGGTCTTCCCTGCTTGGATGAAACACACCCTGAAGAACGACGTGGCCCGTTTCGCCCAGTGGGCCGTGCGGGTCTGGAATGTCGACATGGACGTGTGGAACCCCGAGGCAACCGCCCGGGAAGGCATCCGGAGGCTCGAGGCTTGGTACCATGGTCTGGGGTTGGGAACCACCCTGGCCGATTTGAAGGTGGGGTCCGACCGGCTTGATGAAATGGCCGCCAAGTGCACCGACGGCAACAAACGTACCGTCGGCAACTTTGTGAAGCTGGATCAGAGCGCCGTCCGCAAGATTCTCGAACTAGCGCGCTGAGAACGAGCTAAAACGCTCCGGGTCGCCTATACTAGGAGGCATGAAACGTTGTGCCGTCTTCTTGGGTTTCCTTTCCCTTTTGTCCCTGCCCGGGGCTCTTTCGGCTCAGACTCTGACCGGAACCGATGTCCGCGTCGTCCCTCGGGACGACGGCCTCCACCTCATTGTACGCCAGATACCCGGCCTGGCCTCGGTGATGCTGACCGAAGCCTTCGAGCTTCCAGACCATAAAATCGCCACCTATTCCTGGAAGGGTCTGGCGCCTAATTCCGTCAACGGTGCCGAGAAGCGCTTGTTGGACGGCAAGTTTCTCAAAACCCCCAACCTCTTTCTGATTTCCTCCACCGTGGTTGCTGACCCGTTGTTTGGTCCGTCCTTCGAGGTGCTGATTCCGCCGCAGCTCGAGTACGGCAGCAAAACGGCACCCAACTCACGCTACGGAACCCTCGATGTGACCGCGGAACTGGCCAAGCCGGAGGGGAAGGTCTGGTTCTCGATCCGCACCTTTGCCAAACCGTATCAAGACTACACGGGCGCTTACAAAGACAATGCCTTCGAATTGTCCTCCATCGTTGTGGAGCAGGTTTCCACCCTGCCGCTGGACGGCAGCTATTACGTGAAGGGCAACGAAGATCTGTTCCGCCGGCTGGGTGATACCTATAAAGCCTACGACGCGGCCGCCGGCGTCAGGTTCCTGAAAACTCTGTTCCGCGAGAACCTTGATCTGGTGGTGCTGCTGGATTTGACCAAGAGCATGACGGTGGACCTCAAAGCGCTGAAAGCTGACCTGCTGCCGGAGTTGGCCGAGACCATGGCGGGGTTCCGTAATTCCCGGCTGGGTTTGGTGCAGTACCGGGACTATGGTGAGGCGTTTGTCACCAAGGTGGTTCCGCTTTCGGCTGACCCGGCAGCGTGGATCAAGGCCGTGTCCCAGTCGGAACCTGTGGGTGGTGGCGATATTCCCGAAGCCGTCGTCGAGGCTCTTGACGTAGGCGTCGGTCTGTTTGGACCACCCCGGGGCGTTGATCGGCTGATCGTGGTCTTTGGCGACGCACCCCAGCACGATTCACCACGAGGAAAGGTTCTGGAGAGTGAAGTGATGGCCAAGGTAGCGGCCGGCAACATTCAGGTTCAAACCGTGCTGCTGCCGGTGACGCCGTTTTAGGCAGAACTAGTTCCCGGCATTTCTGGCTACTCTGAAGCCCAGGTTGTCGCCCTTGGTTTCCGGACCGTCATCGGCCCGGTAGTAAGGCCGGAAGGCGTCGGCATGGTCTTCATTCCAGGCGCCGCCACGGCTGACCCGGGCCGAACCGACGGCAGGTCCTTTGGGATCGCTGGTGGGCAAGGCGGACCGGTCGAAGGTGTACCAATCCCAGCACCACTGCCAGACGTTCCCGGCTAAACCGTATACTCCGGTTTCATTGGCCGGGAGTTCCTTCACCACATGAGTTCGCTTTTGGGAATTGGAGTAACCCCAAGCCACTTTTTCGGCGGCATCAGACCCAGGGAATTCGTAACCCTTGGGATTGGCCCCTCCACGCGCGGCAAATTCAAACTCTGCCTCGGTGGGCAACCGCCAGCCCGGTGACTTGGCGTCCCAGGTCACTTTAAGTCCATCGATGAGGTAGGCCGGGGCCAAACCATCACGCACCGAAAGTTGATTGCAGTAGGCCACAGCCTCAAACCAGCTGACCTGTTCCACTGGGTTGTTGGGCCCCGGGAACCGGCTGGGGTTGGTTCCTGTGATTTCCTGATATTGAAACTGGGTGACCACTGTCTCGCCCAACAGGAACGACGAAACGGTCACCTCCCTCCCCGGGTCGGCAGGGTCGAGGGTTCTTTTTCCCTGAAGGAAGGTGCCTCCGGGTACCAGAACGGCCTGTGCTCCGAGGCCTGAAACCAGCAACCAAGCGAGGGTTGCGTAAATCCAAGGTTTTTTGCTCATGTTCATAGTTTCGGCGGTTTCTTGTCCCTTGCGCCTGAAACTTCTTGGGATTATGGTTAGAGAGTGAACTTGTCAAAATTCTCCATTGTCCTGCTGTTCCTTTTTCCGGTGACTCTGTTCGGGCAGGTAGGTGTTTTGAAATATTCCACCAATCCACAGTATCCACCCTACGATTGGGCCGAGGGCAACTCCTTTGCCGGAGCCAGCATCGAGTTGCTGGCGTTGGTGCTTCCCCCGCAGGTTGTTTCCGAGCCTGTTGTTGTTCCCTGGAAACGGGCCCTCGAATTGGCGAAAACGGGGCAGATTGACCTGCTCTTGAGCCTTCGCATCACCCCTGAACGTGAAACTTATCTTGTCTTTACCACCCACCGGGCCTTTCCCAATCCCATTGTCGTCTTTGCCCGGTCCGGCAGTTTTGCAAAGTTGGATTCTTGGGATGTCCTCAAAGGACATGTGGGTGGAATCAGCAGCGGTGATACTTTTGGCGGTGGCTTTGATGAGTACTGGCGCGAAAACCTCAAGGTTGAAACCGCCGATACCATGATAGAAAATTTCCGCAAACTCGATGCTGGGCGGATTGACTGGTTCGTCACCAGTCTCTATCTGGGAAAGGCCTATCTTGCCACCCACCGCCTGACCAATGAAATTGTCGTTCTCGATCCTCCGATTTCCACCACCGACATCCATTTTGGTTTCTCAAAGGCTTCGTCCTGGGCCAGTCTGGTTCCCGAAGTGAGCCGGCGTCTGGCGGTTCTCGACAAAGCGGGAACCCTTGATCAGATTCTTCAGAAGCATCTGAAACTGGCTACCTCAGCGGTCCCTAAGGGCAGCTTTCCGGGGGAATGATGGAACATCGTCGCATCGCCAGCGGACTCACTTCCCGGTTGCTCTTGGTCTGCCTGGGTCTGTATGTCGTGGTTGCCGCCTTGGTAACCACAGTAGAAGTCACCCTGGTTTCCGAACAGTCCCGCAGAACTTCGCACCTGGAAATAGAATCTCTGGCATCGACATTTCTTCCTCCGCTGGCTTCGGCACTCTGGAATTTCAATGACAGCCAACTGGAGGTTCTGTTGGGAGTCATGGCCAAAATTCCAGCCGTAGGCCGGGTCCGCCTGACAACAACAGAAGGAATCCTCTACGAAAAACTCGGGGTCCCTGGAGTTATGGGCGATTCCCGGATTTTTGCTGTCGTGCATGTGGAATCTGGAAGATCCTCGTACTTGGGTAACCTCAGCTTGGAGCCATCGCAACAAGCTGCACAGGCGCAAGTATTCATGACGCTGGTCTGGGCAGTGGCGCGAACCCTGTTGGTTGTAGGGTTGTTGTCGGTGGTTCTGGTCTTGGTTGCCAGCCGGCTGGTGGGTCGGCCGCTAAGGGATCTCGCAGCCCAGATTACCAGCATCGATCCGCAAGTTCCCGTGGCGGCTCAACTGGTGCTGAAACCCGGGGCCGGAGATGAGCTGGTTCTTGTGGCTGACTCATTCAATGCTCTGTTAGCAGAGTTTCTTTCGCTCAATGCCTCCTTGGAAACTAAGGTTGCCAACCGCACCGAACATTTGGAACAAGTTGTCCGCGAGCTGTCTTCGACCCGTGACCGCCTGGTTGAATCTGCCAAATTAGCCGTTCTAGGTCACTTGGTAGCCGGCGTCGTTCACGACTTGAACACCCCTTTAGGCGCAGCACTTTCTGCCAGCCACAGTGCCTTGTCTGTGTTGGATGGTATGAAAACCAGCCTTCTCGGCAACGGTGAGCTGTTTCAGCGGACTTCTCCCAGCCATGAGCAAGAGGCGGAAGGACTGACGGGGTCGCGCCGGCGTAGGGCCCTTGAAAAGGAACTTCGTGCGGCTGGCGTTTCCGGAGTGGAAGAAACCGCCGAAACCTTGATGGAGCTAGGAATCGCCCCTCCTCTTGGGGATTTGGCGTTCCGCTTCGTGGGGCCTGAAGGTTTGGCCACGCTGACTTCCGCCCAGCAATTTGCCTCGCTGGCCGGCGCTTGCCGTGTCATGCTGCTCGCGTCAGAAAAAATGGCTGGTGTGGTCGACAATCTCCTGAGGTACTCCCGTAAGGAAGATCACACCCTGTTGATTTCGACAGACTTGACCCAGCAACTTGAGACGACCATGGTTCTCTTCACTGCGGCTCTCAAGAGCGGTGTGGCTGTTACCCGCCGGCTGGATCAAGTCCCCAGAGTACTTTGCCGACCTGAGCGGTTGCAGCAAGTCTGGATCAACTTGGTTGCCAATGCCATTCAAGCGATGGATGGTCGGGGAACCCTGGAACTTGGTTTGCGTCAGGAAGGGGCCGAGGTCGAAATCTCTATTGGAGACTCAGGACCGGGAATACCCCCCGAGGTGGCCACCAGATTGTTCACCCCTTTCTTCACGACCAAACCTCGGGGAGCCGGCACCGGGTTGGGTCTGTCGATCTGCCAGCGCATTGTGGAAGAACACGGTGGAAGAATTGAGTTTGTGAGCGTGCCGGGCAGGACCGTCTTTACCGTCAGGCTTCCTGTTCATTCTGGGAATTCCTGAGCTGAAACCGAGAGGCTGTCTTTTGAAGTTCCTCTGCAACGTTACGGATCTCCTGGCTGGCGGACGAACTCTCTTCGGCGGTAGCAACATGGGATTCTGTGGTCTGACCAATTTGAGCCATACCCCCGCTGAGCTGATTCAAAGCGGTGTTCTGTTCAACGCTTCTTTGAGCAACTGCCTGAAGAACCTCGGTGACCTTGCCGATGGCTTCTGCTATTTGACTCAGATGCTGGCCGGTTTTGCGCGTCGTGGATGCTCCTGCTTCAATTCGTCGCAGGGCTTCCACTACCATTTGATTTGTTTCGTGGGCCGCTTTGGCTGTACGCTGGGAAAGAGACCTGACCTCTTCTGCAACCACACTGAAACTCTTGCCGTGTTTCCCCGCCCGGGCTGCTTCGATATTCGCATTGAGGGCGAGCAGGTTGACTTGAAACGCAACATCGTCGATGGTTTTCACCACCTTCTGAATGTCCTTCGCCGAGGCTTCAATAGCACTCATGGCCTGTAGCAACTTCTGCATTTCCTCCTGACTTTCCCCGGCGCTCTTGTTGACAGCTTGTGATAGGGTTGCTGCCGCAAGTGTCTCTTTTGTTGTTGCCTCACTGGTTTGAACCAGTGTTGAAAGGGTAGTCGTCATCTCCTCCAGACTTGAAGCACTTTCTGTGGCACCCTGGCTGAGGGAGTGGGTTCCCTCAGCAATTTGCCCTACCCCGGAAACAACCTCATCGGCTGATTTAAGAATTTGGCTGACAAGACGGTTGAGCTCCGTAGCCATGCGTCCGAAGGCCTGGCCGAAGCGGTCTTCCTCCCCGGCAGCCTGCGGGTAAACGTTCAAATTTCCATCAGCAATCTGGGAGGCTATATCGCCACCATTGTTCAGATAGGCCGCCAAAGACTCAAGAGAGCGTGACATGGTGCCGATCTCGTCTCTTCTTTTCAGGCGTTGGGGATCCATAAGGGGAATTTGCCCTTTGGCCATAGCAGAAAGGTCGGTGGTCGTCTTGATGAGTGGACGGATCACCCGGGCTTGCAGGTAGAGAACCAAAAGAAAGCTGCTGACCAAGGTGATGAACAACATGATCAGGGTGGATACCAGAGTCAGATTGAGAATCGTGGTCTCGACGGTCTGCAGCGGAAGCCCGACAAACAGCATCCCGACAATGGTTCCTTTGTAGTTTTTCATAGGCAAATACGCTGCGGTGTACGACTGGCCTTGAATGCGGGAGGTTCCATAATACGGTTTGCCGTCTGCCAGAACCTGTTTCTCGATCAGGGGGTTGTTCAGAGTCGTTCCCACAAGTCGGTTTCCGTCAGCTCCTCGATGTGTCGTTACCAACCGTTTATTTCCTTCGAAGACGGTTACTTGTGTCCCAAGAATGGCTTGAAGAGAATCGACGTAGGTGTTTTGACTCAAAGTGAACCCCGTTGAAACAATGCCGATCAACTTGTCGTTGGCGTCAAGGACAGGAACTCCCCCGCGGATTGACAGTTTGACCACCTTGCCTTCCTCGACCGCCACCAGGGACTGCTTCTTCATGGCCGCCTGGATGGAAACCTGCTGAGCGATGGAGTCTCCGAAATTCTCCGGATCATGGGCGCGGGCAACAACGGTTCCATCTGCCTTGGTGAGAACAAAATAGTCGGTTCCAAAGGATTTCATGGCTAATTTACCAAACTCAATGGCCCCAAGCCGATCATTCGCATTCAAAATTTGTATTGCTCTGCCGGAACGTTCAAACCACGGAATAGTAGCTTGCAAACGGGCAACTCTTTCGCCAGCGTCACGTTCAAGCACTTGTGCAGCCTGGCGGATCCGATCATCGAAGATTTTCCGCATGTCTTCAGCGGCTCTCCATGATAGGGTAGCTGTTGTGGTGACTCCAAGAAGAATGAGTGCTGACAGCACGGGAAAAAGAATTCCAACTCGTAGAGAACTTTTTTTCATGGAAATGCCTCGTAAAGATTCTAGTTCAAAGAAGGGTGGTTGTGGTTTTTTTTTCTTCTGACAAGGATTCCGTCTGGGATCAAGCGCTGGCGCATCTGCACAACACCGACCCGGAGTTGGCGGTTCTCTTTGACCGTTTTCCTGGTGAAAGGATTCAGTCCAGCGGTGACCCCTTTCAGGTGCTGGCCAACTCCATTGTGGGTCAGCAGATTTCGGTGAAAGCCGCTTCGGCTATTTTTGGCCGTCTGACGGCTCTGCTTGGTCATTGGTCTCCTCGGGCTGTCGGGCTGGTTACCGATGAGGCCTTGAGAACAGCCGGGCTGTCGGCTCGTAAGGTTGAGTATTTCCGAGGTTTAGCCGCCGCCTTTCTGGAGGGAACCATTGACCCCGCCCGCTGGGAGTCAGAAACCGACGACCAGGTGATGAAGGAGCTGACGGCTCTGCGCGGTATCGGCCGCTGGACTGCTGAAATGTTCCTGATTTTTCAACTCAAGCGGCCCGATGTGCTACCCCTCGACGACCTGGGGCTTCTTCAGTCAGCAGCCCGCCAGTTTGGCTGGGACTATCCGTTCGATCCTGCGGTCCTCGAGGCCCGTGCCGAGGCGTGGAGGCCCTGGCGGACTGTGGCAACGTGGTACCTGTGGCGGGCCCTTGACCCCGAACCTGTCGTTTACTGAACCAGGGTCAGTTCTCTGTCAGTTGTTTGACTGCCATCAGGAAAAAAACTTCTTCTTCATCGGTACGGTCGGTTTTCAGCAGAAAGAAGCGGACCAGGGTCTGCACGCTGGTGTTCCAGGGCTTCAGCGCATGGAACAGAGCCCGCTCGTTGTCTCTCAGAAATCCGATGGCGTCGTTGCCGTGGGACTTCACTTCCTGCCTGAGGGTGAAGCGGATTTCGCTGACGACTTTGTTGCGCGCCAGGGTCTCCATGGAGGAGACCCTGACTTCATCGAGCACTGAGGCCCGGTCGTCGTCCATATCGTACGAGAGATAACGGTAGAAATCATCACGGAAGTCCAACAGCAGACTCCAGGCAAACAACATGCCCCGGCGGCCTGGAGGCGAGGCGATGGCGTAGAGGGGCAGAGACAATTCGAGGGCGTCCCACTCCTTGGCATGGACACACAGTTCCAGCCATGCCAGGTATTCCTCTTCCTCGAGTTTGGGGCTTTCGGGCAGAGATGCCATCGCACTGCGAAGTTTTTCGAGGGTCAATGTCGATACTTCAGGGTCAGAGGCAATGGGTTCAAGGGAGCGGACAGACCTCAGCCGCCGGGTCAGGTGGGGTGAGGTGGTTTCTTCCAAAAGAATCGCCTTGACCCGGGGGTTGTCGGCGAAGGCCTGAAACGACTGCAGAATTTCGATCTTCTCGAGGGCACCGGCGCGGGGATGGTAGTCCAGCAGCGCATTCACCGCTTCTTCGGCGCCTGTCTTTCCCAGCCCTTCCAGGGCGCTCATCCGAACGTGCGGGTCCATGTCGTGAAGCAGCTTTTCCAGGGGAACAATGGCCGCCGGGCTGCGCAGGTCTGCGATGTCTTCAGTCAGCCTGTGGCGCGAACTGATGCGTGGCATAAAGGTCGACATAAACAGCTTGTACAGAATTTCCGGAAAGTTCATGCGGAACACCACGTCGCGCAAACTGTAGTCCTCGTGCCGGTTTCCCTCCTGGTAGAAAGGGAAGGCCAGCAGGCCGATCAACAGGAGAATCAGGCTCAGCGCGAAGACAATGACGGTGGGAGGAAACAGAATGCCCAGAACCGGAACCTGGTTGGCTTTGTAGAGGTCGATCAGGAACCCGCCCAAAAACGGGGCAATAACCGCTGAAACCGAGTTGAGGGAGTTGTAAACGCCCAGGTACAAGGCCCGCTTGGCCCGGGGAGCAATAGACAAGGAAGTGTTGAAGGTGGCAAGACCCCAGCCGGCTCCGAAAAAGCTTTGCATCAAGATGATGGCGGCTACCATGGGCAGGGGGTTTTTGGCCGGAAGGAAGAGCATAAGCGCCGTGGGAATCATCAGCATCAGGAGCGAAAAGCGGATAATGAACCGGTTGCCCAGAATGTCGGACATTTTGCCGAAAAAGAAGTTGCCCAAAATACCGGTAACAGCCGCCCCGGCGGTGAAGTAAGCCAAAATGTCGATGGGCACACGGGATATGGTAAGAAAATGCACCGTGAAGAACGGACCTGCAACAACCAGAGCCAGGTTGAAAAACAAAACCATCCACACAAAGGCCATAAAGTTTTTGTCTTTCAGAATTTCCTTGTAGCTGGACCACACCGAACCCTGAGGCTGCTCGGCCGTAACGGGCTCATATTGGTAAAGGACCAAAAAGACTCCGATCAGCGAAGTGATGCCGGCAATGACATACACCACCGTAAAACCGTCTTGTCCTGGAAAGGATTTGAGCAACCAACCGCCCACAAGAACGGCAATAATGCCTGCCACCGAGGCCACCGAATTGCGCAGCGCAAAATACCGCCCCCGGATGTTGTCCGGCACCAGGTCGGCCATCCAGGTGCCCCAGCCCGAACTGGCAAAGGACATGGCGAAGGCCCCGATGACCAGCACCACCATGAACACCGCCTCGGCTCCCGGGCCAGAATTGACCATTCCATAGAAAATTGCCCCGATGAACAGAAAGCGGCTGAGTCCGCCGGCCAGGGCAACCATGACCCGCCGGCTTCGCACCTTGTGGACAAAGATGTTGGCCAGCGGTTGCAACAAACCCACAAAAAACTGGACCGAGGTGGCCAAGCCGATCAGGGTGTTCGAGGCATGCATCACTTCCAGGAGGAAGGCTGTCAGGATGAAGTTGGGAAGGTAGACGCCGCCCATGTTGATCCCGATTGTCTGAATAAAGCCTTCGAGGACGGACGTGTTGCGTCCCGAAGCCATTTTCTTGCTTTCCGCCGTTTGATCCATGGGGTCAATATACCATTGCCGGGGTTTATTGGGCAGATGCTTTTCCTCCTCCGGCAAAATGCGGTAGAATCGCACGTCTTTGATTTTTCCTCCCCGGAGTTCTTTATGGATTGGGATTCACTGGTGAAGAGCCTCCACCCCCTTGAGGTGAAGGTTCTGCTGACATTCGGCCCCGGTTCCGCCCTGACTGCGGACCAATTGGGCAGCAAACTCGACTATAAGGTCGGTCAGTCAAACCAGGCCTTCAGCTGGCTGGTGGCCAAGGGGCTGGCCGCCGAAACTGGCCGCTCTTCCCAGACGGTGTTTGAAATCACCGATCTTGGCCGCGACCAGCTGGTGCAGGGGACTCCCGAGGAGAACCTGCTCAAGGCCCTCGAAAAGGGCCCCATCGCCATGAGTGAAGCCGCTGCCTTGCTGGGTATCGAGCAGAAGGACATGGGTTCGGCCTACGGGCAGCTTTCCAAGGAAGGCTTGTTGGGCATGGACGAGACCAAGCGCATTGTGCGCAAGGCGGCCGAGCCTTCGCCCCGTATGAAGACCCTGAGGTCCCTTCTGGAAAAGGCCTCGACCGCTGATCTGGTGGAAGGTTCGCTGAACGACGAACAGAAGGCTGTTTTGGCCGGAGTCGCCAAGAAACGCGGAGCTGCTGCCAGCCCTTTCAAGGTCAGCGACCGTGAAACCGTTACTTACACCCTCAACGATTTGGCTGGTGAAGCCGCCGCAGCGCTGAAGGCCAAAGGAGTTACCGGCGAGGAACTAAACTCGTTGACCCCCACCCACCTGGCCTCGGGCGGCTGGAAGGGCCGCACCTTCCGCGCCTACAACGTGCAGGCACCCGCCGCCCGCCTGATCATCGGCCGCCGCAACCCCTATCAGGAATTCATTTTGTCGGTGAAGGACAAGCTCGTCAGCCTCGGTTTCGAAGAGTTCGACGGACCGATTGTCGAAACCGAATTCTGGAACGGCGACGCCCTGTTCATGCCCCAGTTCCACGCCGCCCGCGACATCCACGACGTGTACTACGCCAAGAACCCCACCCACGCCAAGGCCATCGAACAGCCCTGGCTGGACCGCGTCGCTGCCGCGCACACCGACGGCGGTGACACCGGAAGCCGCGGTTGGCAGTACAACTTCGACCGCGACTTTACCCGCCGTCTGGTCCTTCGTAGCCAGGGCACCGTTTTGTCGGCCAAACAGCTGCCCAAGGCCAAGGTGCCCGGCAAGTATTTCGGCGTGGTGCGGTGCTTCCGCTACGACCAGGTCGACGCCACCCATGGTGCTGACTTCTACCAAACCGAGGGCATTGTGCTCGGCAACGACGTGAACCTGCGGACCCTGCTGGGTTTGCTGAAAATGTTTGCTGTCGAGGTAGCAGGCGCCACCGAAGTGAAGTACGTCCC
Source organism: Spirochaetota bacterium (assembly GCA_020049045.1). GTDB lineage: Bacteria > Spirochaetota > Spirochaetia > JABEVK01 > JABEVK01 > JAIFLN01. Next base: position 12,599 of record JAIFLN010000189.1, read on the forward strand.
CGGGTACTTCCCCTTCACCGAGCCCTCCATCGAGGTGCACATCAAGCACCCTGTCCTGGGATGGTTTGAGCTGGGTGGATCCGGCATCTTCCGGCCCGAAGTCACCAAGAGCCTGGGCATCGACGTCCCCGTTTTGGCCTGGGGCCTGGGCATCGACCGCATGGCCCTGATGAGCCTCGGTCTGAGCGACCTGCGCGAACTGTTCACCAACAACCTCGAAACCCTCCGCCTCCGGAAGAGGAAATAGTCATGCCGAAAATCGAAGTCAACCAGCACGCCTTTTACCGCCTCGCCAACCAGAAATACACTGTTGCCGAGCTTGTCGATCTGCTGCCCGTCCTGAAAAGCGAAGTCGACGGTGCCGAGGGCGATATCCTCAAGCTCGAGTTCAACGACACCAACCGCCCTGACCTATGGAGTACCGCCGGTGCCGCCCGGGGTCTCCGCGTGTACTACCAGGGCTGGAACCCTCAGTACCCCTTCTTTTCCACTCCGGCAAAGAAGCAGGACGACGGGGGACGCAAGCTCGTGGTCGACGCCGGCCTTAAGGACATCCGTCCGTTCTGTTCGGCCTTTTCCGTGAAGGGCAAGGTTGACGCCGCCGCCCTGGAAGATCTGATCCAGACCCAGGAAAAGCTGTGTCACAACTTCGGCCGCAAGCGCCGCACCTTTGCCATGGGAGTGTTCCGCACCCAGTTGGTGAAGTTCCCCGTTCAGTACCGCGCCGCCGACCCCGACACCACCAAGTTCGTCCCCCTGGGAATGACAGAGACTCTCAGCCTGCGGGAAATCTGCAAGAAGCACCCCAAGGGCGTGGAATATGGCTACATCGCCGAGGCCCACGGCAAGTTCCCGCTGCAGCAGTCGGCTGATGGCCGTGTCCTGTCGTTCCCCCCGGTGATCAACAGCGCCGACCTAGGTGCCGTCGAAGTGGGTGACACCGAGTTGTTCATCGAGATCACTGGTACCGACCAGCCCGCTGTCACCCTGGCCGCCAGCATCGTAGCCTGCGACCTGGCCGACATCGGGTTTGAAATTCTGCCCGTTACCGTCGAATACCCCTATGACACACCGTTCGGTCGGCAGGTCACCTTCCCTTACGCCTTCCAGGCCCCGGTGAAAGCAGAACTGGGGTATATCAACAAGTTGCTGGGGGTGAATCTCATCGGCGAGCAAGTCCAGGACGCTCTCAAGAAGGCCGGTGTCGCCAGCCGTTACGACAATGGTGTGGTCATCGTGACTCCTCCTCCGTATCGCAACGATTTTCTCCATCCCGTCGATATCGTCGAAGACGTGATGATAGGACGTGGCCTCGACACCTTTGAACCCGTCACGCCGCAAGATGCCACCATCGGCCGCCTGACCAAGGAAGAACTGTTCGGCCGCAAAGTCCGCGACCTGATGATCGGCATGGGCTTTCAGGAGATGATTTACAACTACCTGGGGTCAAAAAAGGACTTCATCGACAAGATGACCATTGCCGGCGATGACGTGCTGCAGATCCTCAATCCCATGACCGAGAACTACGAATTTGTCCGCAACTCGGTGGCCCCGAATCTGCTCGAAACGGAATCCGTCTCCGGTCATGCGGTGTACCCCCACCATATCTTCGAGGTGGGCAAGATTGTGCGCCTCGACGCAGCCGACAACCAGGGCTCGGTGACCCGCAACAGCCTGGGCTTTTTGAGCGCCGGGGCCGACGAGGGGTTCAACCAGACCAACAGCCGCATCGCCAGCCTCTTCTACTACCTCGACGTCGAGTTCACCGTCAAAGAAAGCGCCGACCCCCGGTTTATCCC
>JAIFLN010000083.1 GCA_020049045.1 Spirochaetota bacterium
AGGTCATCTTCCTTCCTATTGAGCAGGTCAACCTCATTCAGCGCTACATCGGCAGCGAGGGCCGCGAGCCCAAAATGGACCTGCTGGGCGGTAAAACCTGGGAGAAAAAGAAGGCCAATGCCAAGAAAAGCGTGGAAGATCTGGCCGACCGGCTCATTGTTCTTTACGCCAAACGGCAGAACGCGCAGGGGTTCCAGTTTCCCAAGGATACCGACTGGCAGATGAGCTTTGAGGCCTCGTTTCCGTGGCAGGAGACCGAGGACCAGTTGACCGCTTCGGCCGAAATCAAGGCTGATATGGAAAGTCCCCGGCCCATGGACCGGCTGCTGTGCGGCGACGTGGGCTACGGTAAGACCGAAGTGGCGATGCGGGCCGCCTTCAAAGCTGCCGTCGGCGGCAAACAGGTGGCCTTTTTGGCTCCTACCACCATTTTGGCCGAACAGCATTACGAAAACTTTGTCGAGAGGTTCAAGCGCTTTCCGGTGCGCATTGCCATGCTCAGCCGGTTCGTTCCCAAAGCCGAACAGAAACGCACTCTGGCCAAAATGGCCGCCGGTGAACTCGATGTTCTGATTGGTACCCACCGGCTGCTGCAAAAAGATGTTGTCTACAAAAACCTGGGACTGCTGGTGGTCGATGAGGAGCAGCGTTTCGGCGTCAAGGACAAGGAACGTCTTAAGGAGCTCAAGGCCAGCATCGACTGCCTGGCGATGAGCGCCACCCCCATTCCGCGTACCCTGCACATGAGCCTTCTCAAAATCCGCGACATGTCGGTTCTCAAGACCGCGCCCACCAACCGGCAGCCCATCGAGACCTTTGTGCAGGAACTGCAGGACGAAACCATCGTCAAGGCCATCCGGCGCGAAGTGGAACGGGGCGGACAGGTGTTCTTTTTGCACAACCGGGTCGACACTCTCGAGGCGACACAGCTGTACCTTCAGCGGCTGCTCCCCGAACTGCTGATCCGCACGGCCCACGGGCAGATGAATCCTCTCGATCTGGAAGAGGTGATGCACGACTTCATCCATGGGAATTTCCAGGTTCTGGTGAGCACCACCATCGTGGAAAACGGCATTGACATTCCCAACGTGAACACCATTCTGATCGACCGGGCCGATGTGTACGGCATCAGCCAGCTGTACCAGCTGCGCGGACGGGTAGGGCGCTCGGGCAAGCTGGCCTACGCCTACCTGCTGTACCCCGAGGGCCGCGCGCTCACCGAGCTGGCCATGAAACGGCTGCAGGTCATCAGCGACTTCACCGAACTGGGTTCCGGGTTCAAAATCGCTATGAAGGACCTCGAGGTGCGCGGTGCCGGCAACCTTCTGGGAGCCGAACAGTCGGGAGATATCCTTTCGGTTGGTTTCGAGATGTATTTGAAGCTGCTGGACGAGGCTGTTGCCGAAAAAATGGGCGAGAAACGCGACGAGCCGGAAGAGGTCTTCTTGGAACTGGACTATTCAGGATTCATCCCTGATACTTACATCACCGACCCCACGGACAAAATGGACGTCTATAAGAAAATTGCGTCCGTGGTGACCGACGAGGATTTGGAGAGGGTTCACGCCGAGGTTCACGACCGGTTTGGTCCCCTGCCAGATGAGGTTCACAGCCTTTTGTCCTTGTCGGAAATTCAGATTCTTTGCCGCAAGCTGAGAATTCGAAGTCTGCGGGAACGGGGCGGGGTCTGTACGGTGGAATTCGGGCGTATGCTTGATTTCCCCTTTGAAAAGGCGATGCGTCTTTTGAAGGAATCAGGCGGTAAAGTCAAGAGTCTGCCGACCAAACCCAACTTTCTGGTGCTCGAAACCAAGATGGTGGGCTTGGCCGAAAAGTCGGCCTTTATACGGGAGCGTTTATCCCGGTTGTTGTAAACAGGAGGAGAAGAGACGATGGCGACCCAGAATTCCGATTTCTCCGACCTTCTCCACAAGGCCTCCGGGGTTCAGGATTTTTTGCGCAAAGCCGTGGGCCGTCTGGCCAAGCGGGTAGGGTCCGACGCCTGTTCTCTGTTCCTCTATGACCATGTCAGTCAACGTTTGACCTTGAGGGCCACCGAGGGGCTCAACCCCAAGGCCGTTGGAGTCATCAGTCTGTCCCTTGAGGAAGGCCTGGTGGGTCTGGCACTGCGCGAACAACGGGTCGTCCGTGAAACCCAGCCGGTCAACAACCCCCAGTTCAAGCTTTTTCCCGAAGCCAAAGAAGAGCAGTTCCGTTCGTTTATGGCATTGCCGGTGTTCAAGGGATCAACTCCTTTAGGCGTCTTGGCCTTGCACGACCGTCAGGACAAAGGTTTCGATGAAGCCCAGGTCAACCGGTTGCGCGACTTGGCCTCGAGTCTCGGAGCGGCTCTGGGCGATGCCCAGATGCTGTTTGATGTGGCCCAGCCTCCCGAACCCCGAACCCCCAGCCCCGACGGGCCTGTGCAGCGGGCTGAATTGATCCGGGGTCGCGCCACCGGGGATGGAGTTGCCCTTGGGCAAGCGGTACTGCTCGGTGACGGACCGGGAAACGCCTACCTGGTCCTTCCCCCCGATGTGAGCTTTCATGAAACCAAGTCCAGTTTTCAGCGGGCGTTAAAGCGTTCTCTCGAACAGATCGAGGTGCTTCAAAAAGAAACCGAGCGCACCCTCAGCGATGTGGCCAGCCTGATTTTCAGCACCCACCTGTTGATGCTCAAGGATGACAGTTTTTCGGGAACCATGGAGTCGATGATTGGCGCTGGAACCCCGGCCCCCGCCGCGGTGGTCCAGGTCGTCAACCAGTATGTTGAAATTCTGGGCAAGAGCCCCAGTCCGCTGATTCAGGAGAAAATACAGGATGTGAAGGATTTGGGGCACCGGCTGCTGAGAAACCTGCGCAAAATCGACCACCCCGAAGGCGACTACAGCGGTCAGATTGTCGTGGCCGAAGAGCTGCTACCCTCAGAGCTGGTGAAAATCGCGGCTCAGCACGCCGAAGGTATTCTGTTGTTTGCCACGGGAGCTTCGGCCCATGTGTCCATCCTTGCCAAAAGTCTCGAGATACCGGTTTTGTTCAGCGACGACAAAGCCCTGTTTACCATCCGAGAAGGCGATTTTCTGATTCTCGACGGGTTTTCCGGGGTCTCGTACGTCAACCCCGCGCCTTCGGTGACCACCCAGTTCCGGCAGCTTTCCCGCCACCACAAAGAAGCCGCCTTGCAAGCCTCGGCGGTGCACGACAAAACTCTCACCAACGACGGCCAGGCCATAAGGTTGCTGGCCAATATCAACCTGCTGTCCGACCTGCCGGTGGCCAAGCGGCTGAAGGCCGAAGGGGTGGGGCTGTACCGCAGTGAATTTCCGTTCATCATCCGCAACGATTTTCCCACCGAGGAAGAGCAGTACAAGGTTTACCGCAAACTGATTCTCGAAATGGAGGGGCAGGAGGTTGTGCTGCGAACCCTCGATATCGGCGGCGACAAAGTGCTGAGTTATATGCCGCCCACCTCGGAATCAAACCCCTTTTTGGGGCTGCGCGCCATCCGTTTCAGTCTGCGCAACATATCGATCTTTCACGAACAGCTGCGGGCCATGCTTCGGGCCGGCCACGGGCACGAACTGAGAATCCTGTTCCCCTTGATATCCAGTCTCGACGATTTCAGGGAGGCCCGGGGGCATGTGGAAGATTGCGTGCGCCAGCTGGCCGAGGCGAAGGTGCCCCACAATGCCCACCCCCTCATCGGCGCGATGATCGAGTTGCCCTCGGCCTGCGAGGTTGCCGGTGAGCTGGCCCAGGAAAGCGACTTTCTCTGCGTCGGCACCAACGATCTGGTTCAGTATTTGCTGGGTGTCGACCGCACCAACGAGGCGGTCTCAAACCTGTACACGGCCTACCACCCGGCCGTTTATCGTACCCTTCAGCGGGTCATCCGCGCTGCTGTCAATCACGACACACCCATCAGCATCTGCGGTGAGATTGCCGCAGACAACTATATGATTCCCTTTTTGATCGGAGCGGGAATCCGCAAGCTCAGCGTCAATCCCAAGCTTTTGCCCCAGGTACAGAATTTCATCGAGGGTCTGAGCCTGCGCAACTGTCAGGTTCACGCGGAAAAACTCGTCCAGATGGGGTCTCTTGCCGAAATCCACAGCTATCTCGGCATCGAAGCCCCTACAAAACCCTAGCTTGAGCGAACCCATTCTTGCAAGAAGAGGGGGTTTTCTGTAAGGTAGGGTCCATGGATGAGATTCACCGGACGGTTCGATCGTACGTTATCCGGGCTGCCCGCCTCACGACTGGTCAGAAACGGGCCTTGGACGAGCTGTACCCGGTTTTCGGTGTTCCTTTTCCTCCCGCCCCCAACCTTCAGGCCCTCTTTCCTGCCAGTCACCGGCAGGTGGTTGAAATCGGTTTTGGCAACGGCGAGGCCACCCTCGAGATCGCCAAAGCCTTTCCCGATACCGGGTTCTTGGGTATCGAGGTTCATCCCCCGGGAGTTGGCCATCTGCTGAACGGCATACGGCAGGAAGGACTGGCGAATTTGCGGTTGCTGCGCTACGATGCTGTCGAAGTGGTTTCGGCTATGGCAGACAGCTCGGTTGACGCCTTCCATGTGTTTTTTCCTGACCCTTGGCCCAAAAAAAAGCATCACAAGCGAAGGCTTTTGCGGTCCGAGTTTCTGACCGACCTGGGACGGGTACTCAAACCCGGCGGCATCTTCTATTTTGCCACCGACTGGGAGGAGTATGCGGAAGAAGTTCTGGCAACCCTCACCGCCCTGACCGTTTTCGAAAACACGTTTGAGAGCTGGGCGACGGGCGTCACCTGGCGTCCGTCCACCCGCTTTGAACGCCGGGGTCTTCAGGAACAGAGGCCCATCCGCGAATTGCAGTTCCAAAAAAGGAGCATTCCGTGACCAAGACGAAGACCCTGCAACAACTAGAAGGCCAGTTTCTGGAGCGTTACGGCGTTGTCGCCGAGCGGAACAACCTGTTTGATCAGACCTATTTTGAGAAGTTCAATGTCAAACGAGGTCTGCGGAATGCCGACGGTTCGGGCGTGGTGGTCGGTCTGACCGAAGTGGGCGAGGTTCACGGTTATGTGATCGACGAAGGGGAGAAGGCCGACGCCAGGGGCCGTCTGCGCTACCGGGGTTACGACATCAAGGATCTGGTCGCCGGTTTTCAGAAGGAGAAGCGGTTCGGTTTCGAGGAAACGGCGTTTCTGCTTCTTTTTGGAACCCTGCCCAAGCATTCCGAAATCGACGACTTTTCCACCTTCCTCGGCAGTCTTCGTACCCTGCCCTCAGGTTTTGTGGAGGACGTGATCCTGCGCTTTCCCAGCCCTGATATTATGAATCAGCTGGCCCGCTCGGTGCTGTTCACCTACAGTTTTGACCCCAACCCCGAGGACTATTCCATCAAGAATATTCTGCGCCAGAGCGTGGAACTGATCAGCCGGTTTCCCAGCTATGTGGCCTACAGTTACCAGGCCAAGCGGCATTACTACGATAAAAAGAGCCTCAACATCCATCACCCGCAACCGGAGCTCAGCACGGCTGAGAACTTCCTTCACATGGTGCGGCCCGACAATCAGTACACACCGTTGGAAGCGGAAATTCTCGACTTGGCACTGGTATTGCACGCCGAGCACGGGGGAGGCAACAATTCCACGTTCTCCATCCGCTTGGTTTCTTCGGCCGGTACCGATACCTACAGCGCCATGGGGTCGGCCATCGGTTCGCTCAAGGGCATCAAGCACGGCGGGGCCAATATCAAGGTCATGAAGATGATTGATGATATCCGCGCCAACTGTCCCCATTGGGACGAGCCCAACGCGCTGGCCGATTATCTGGCCAAAATTGTCCGCAAAGATGCCTTTGACCATCAGGGGTTGATCTACGGCATGGGCCACGCTGTTTATACGCTGAGTGATCCCCGGGCTGAGCTTTTGAAAGACAAAGCACGGGAACTGGCCACTGAAAAGGGCCTGCTGCGAAACTTTGAGCTGTATGAAAACATCGAAAAACTGACCCCTGGAGTGATGCTTGACGTCAAGGGTTCTTCGAAGGCCATCTGCGCCAACGTCGACCTGTACTCGGGATTCGTCTATGAAATGCTCAACATTCCCCGGGAACTCTATACCCCGATTTTCGCCATGGCTCGTGTGGCAGGCTGGAGCGCCCACCGGATTGAAGAGATTGTCTCGGGAGGTAAGATCATCCGCCCGGCCTACAAGAACGTCAGCGAAAAATACGATTATCTTGAGGTTGATGCGCGGGGACTTTAGGAGTCTTCTAGGACGTACCGAATTCTTGTTTCATCAGATCATAAACGTAGGTGTCTTGTCCCGTTCGGTTCTCATTCAGCCGTTCCAAATCACCGGGGCCAAACCAGTGGCCTTCGGTGGCTTTTCCCGGCTCTAAACGGGGCGTGTCCCAGCCACCGGTAATGGTGACCGCTACGACAAACTCCCTCTTGAGCTGCACCCAGCCTTCTTGGTCCACCGACTCCCAATCAACCACTTTCCGCAGGCCGATCAAACGGCCCAGGGTCCAACCCGTCTCTTCGGCCAGCTCGCGCACCAAGGCTTCTCGAGGGGTCTCGCCGAGTTCCAGGTGACCTCCGACCAGGTCCCAGCACCCTGGAAAGAGTTTGCGGGTCAAAGACCGCCTCTGGGCGAAAACCCGTCCGTCCGGACGAACCACCAGGCATCCCACCACGCCCTGACGCCCCAGTGCTAAGCCCTGTTCGTAGAGCTGGTCTATTTCAGAAAAGTCCATGACAGCAGGATACCAGAGGAAGCCTGTTGACGTGTCAGAAATTGCCGTATACAGTTTTGTATGCAGGAAAACACTCGTATCGAAACCGAGTTTATGCGTTTGCTCGCCGGTACCCTTCATGACCTCAAGCAGGTATCGGTGCTCAACGGCGTTTTTATTGGAAAGGTGCTGGATTCAGGCGAGAATCACGAGCGTTCCTTGGCTGAGGTCACAACGGAATTGGAACAGATGGACCGTAGTTCCCAACAGGTTTTCTCAGACCTGGAGGCTACGGGCCTTACTCTGAATCAATCGCTTCGCGGCTCTTCTGAAAGTTTGGATGCTATGGAAAAGGCCAAGGTTTCGATCGAGACCATGGAAAAAACCTTTCAAGCCGTCGTCATGCTTTTCCAATCCCTGCGTTCAGAGTCACAGTCTATTCTCGATCAGATTGCCAAGATTGTTGATATTTCAGAGTTGACCAATATTCTGGCTCTCAACGCTGCCATTCAGGCTGCCCGTGCCGGTGAACATGGCAAAGGCTTTGCCGTGGTAGCCAAGGAAGTTCGGGGTCTTGCCGAGAAAACTCAGCGCATCACAGAAGAACTGACCAATCGTGTCGGCCTTTTACAGGCCAGTCTTGAGGGTTCAGCATCGTCGCTTCGTGACTTTCAGACCAATAAGGCCGAGGTGATTGCCAATGTGCAGAACTCCGCCCAGCGGCTTGGTGCCTCCTCGATCGAGCTTACAGCCTCTGCTGACCGCATTGCCCATGTTCGGGAGCTTTCTCGCAACCAAGCTTCCAGCGCAGCGGTGATCGTCGACCAGGTCTTTCGGCTTTCCAACGATGTCCGTTTTTTGAACACCAGTTCCAGGCATATCCGAACCAGCATGGCTGCCGAAAAAGCCTTATTGGCCGAACTGAGCCATGAAGCGGAAAAGGTTACCAGCGTTTGTGAGGAAGTGACCCATGACGGCAAGGCTTTCAGCCAGGGAGGAACGGTGATCGTGGGTCATGACGTGACCTATCCCCCGTGGGTTTCGCTGAAAAAGGGGCAGTCGGCGGGCGTCAGCATCGACTTGCTTCGGCAGATCGGAGCCAAAGCTGATATCCCTCTGGTTTTTCAAGGCGATGAATGGGACCGGACCCTGTGTGCCTTCGAAAGGGGTGACCTCGACCTGATCATCAATGCCGGCTGGCCCAACAGCGCTCTGGCGAAACTCGGGGCCGTTCCGACCATCCCTTACGCCAATTTCACGGTGCGGGTGTTTCAACAGGAAGGAAAGTATCAGAAGGGAAAACCCTTTGATCTGAAGGGAAAGCGGATTGCCGTACAGAAAGGTTCCTACGTTGATCAAGTTGTGCAACCGCTGGGGTGTGAGCTGGTCTATATCGGCAACGACGTTGAAGGCATGGTGCAGCTTATTTGGGAAGAAGTGGACGGCGTTGCCACCGAATCGAAGGTGGGGGAATATCTATCCAAGAAATTCTTCGGTGGAACCATTGTTCCTGTCACCGAGGTTCTTGGCTCAAAAGACGTTGTGATGGTTGTCAGACCAGGGGCTGAAGAGCTTCGTGAATCCCTCAATGCGGGAATTCGCGCTTTGAAGCTTCAGACAGGTACTTAGGGAGGGGAGTCCTGAAACAGCGTTTCCCAATTCTAGCCCACTCCCCGATCCGGGGCACCAGTTGTGCCTCAAGGGTAATTGTCCAACAGCCTGTTGGACAATTGGCAGGTCAGGCCAAGCTTGGGCAAGAGTGCACAGTACAGCCGAGCATCACAGTTCCTCAGTTTTGAATTCGCTATAGCCTTCGTAGAAATAACTCACATCAATACCCCTCATAAACAGCGTTCGGTCGCCAATTTGATTGGTCAGGGCCTGGTTTAGCAGGCTCTTAATTTCGAGGTCTTTCACGGGGCTGCGCTCCATGGCCGATAGGTATTCTCCCTTATCAATCCGATTCCAATCGACCACTTGCCCGAGTTCTTTTTTTAGAATCAGATCAAGCCAAAGGCGCGTGGCCCGACCGTTTCCTTCTCGAAAGGGGTGGGCGACATTCATCTCGACGTATTTTTCGAGGATTTCATCGAAAGTACTCTGCGGCATGGCGTCGATGTGTTTAAGGGCAGCTTCCAAATACATGAGGGGCGCAAAGCGAAAGTTACCCTTGGCGATGTTAACATCGCGGAGTTTTCCAGCAAAGGCGTAAATATCGCCAAACAAATAGGCGTGAATGAAGGCCAGGCCCATGAACGTACCAACTTCCGCTTTGTGGATGTCACCCGAGTCGTAGAGCTGTCTAGCCTTGCACTTGCTGAGTTTTTCTTCGGCTTTGTTTAGCTCAACTTGGTCGGTAATGTTAAGCCTATTCTCTAGGATCATTGTGCAACCTCCTCGCCTTCGATCTCAGGGACCAGTTGTGCCCCCGGGGCAATTGTGCAAGCAGCCCTTGCACCAATTCCAACGGGAGCCAAGCAGGTGAAGACGACCATTTCGCCGGCGAAATTCATCTGAGTTTCCCTTCGATCATTTTGCGATACAAAATATCTTCAACGTTCCGCCGACCATCGATCACGGAAAGAATCCGCACTTCGCTTTCTGTTGCCCGGTAGAAAATTCTCCAGGGAGATTCGATGATTTCTTTCACCTCGGTTATCCCAATCTGGGCTAGTTCAGGAACCACCCGATGGCTGTCCGGAAACGAATTGGACTTGGCCACTTTTGTAGTGATGCGCGTGTAGATCTGCCTGGCGATCCCAGCCCCGCTGCGCTCCTTGATAAACCTTACGATTCCCAGAAGGTCCTGGCTTGCGTCTTGCGACCAAAGGACTCTCATTTCTACTCCGCCAACAGGGCGTTCATCTTTCCTTCCAGTTCGTCGGAAGTGACGTACCGACCATTTTGAAAGTCATTCTCGCCAATAGAAATAATCTTCATGAGGTTAACGGCATTCATCAGGCTCTGGTACGAAGCAACATCGATCAGGACGGCCTTGGCCTCGCCGTTCTGAGTAATCACAATGGGGTTGCGACCTTCCTCGACCTGCTTGAGCATTTCTGCGGTATGCGACTTTACATACGAGATGGGGCGAATGTCCTTTTCCAGGTTCAGCATTTCGATTGCCTCCGAATGCATTCTAGGTCCACCTGAACATTAGGTCAACATATGGTACTTTTAAAGGTACTATCGGCAACTGAACCTTTCCTTTCCGCGTGAGGTGCCCAAAGGGGACCGACCCTTCGAGGTAGGGGTGGGACACTTCAGTCATCCAAGGCACGGTACGGATGGGGCGCCGGGATGAACTACCCCGAACGATTCCACAGGAGTGAAACGACGAGGACTAGTGAGGGGTGGTTTGTCCCGTAGCGGGGCCCCGTCCGTACCGGAGATGGGGTTCGAAGGGGCACGCCCTCTAAAATTCTGCGTTGCCTACGGTTCGCGGGAAGGGGATGACGTCGCGGATGTTGCCCATACCGGTCACGTATTGCACGAGACGCTCGAAGCCCAGGCCGAAGCCGGCGTGGACCACGGTGCCGTAGCGGCGCAGGTCCAGATACCAGCGGTAGTCGTCGACGTGCATGCCCAGCTCGGTGATGCGTTTTTCCAGCTTGGCCAGGTCTTCCTCTCGCTGGCTGCCGCCGATGATTTCACCCAGGCGGGGCACCAGCACGTCCATGGCGCGGACGGTCTTGCCGTCGTCGTTGAGCTTCATGTAGAAGGCTTTGATTTCTTTGGGGTACCCGGTGACGATGACGGGGCCTTGGTAGACCACGTCGGTGAGGTAGCGTTCGTGCTCGCTCTGCAGGTCGATGCCCCACTGAACGGGGAACTCGAACTTCTGTTTGGATTTGACCAGGACGTCGACGGCCTCGGTGTAGGTGATGCGGGCGAAGGGTTTTTGAACCACCGTCTTCAGAGTGTCGACCACGCCCTTTTCCACCCACTGGTTGAAGAAGGCCATTTCCTCGGGGTTGCGTTCCAGCACGCGGCCGAAAACAAACTTCAGAAAGTCTTCGGCCAGATCCATGTTGCCGTTGATGTCGAGAAAGCTGACTTCGGGTTCGACCATCCAGAACTCGGCGAGGTGACGGGTGGTGTTGGAGTTTTCAGCGCGGAAGGTGGGGCCGAAGGTGTAAATGCCGCCCAGGGCGGTGGCGTAGGTTTCACCGTTGAGCTGGCCCGAGACGGTCAGATGGGCTTTTTTGCCGAAGAAGTCCTTTTCGTAGTCGACGGTGCCCGCTCCCGGGCCTTCCTTGACGCGGGGTACTTTGTCGAGGTCGAGGGTGGTGACTTGGAACATCTGGCCGGCACCTTCGGCGTCGCTGGCGGTGACGATAGGGGTGTTTACATAGTAGAAACCGAGGTTCTGGAAGTATTCGTGGATGGCAAAGCTCAGCGTGTTGCGCACCCGGGCCACGGCGCCGAAGGTGTTGGTGCGGGCCCGCAGGTGGGAAATTTCACGGAGGAACTCGAGGCTGTGTTTCTTTTTTTGAAGGGGGTAGGTTTCGGCATCGGCGGCGCCCAAAAGAGTCACCGCCGAGGCGGCCAGTTCCCACTTCTGCCCGGCGGCGGGACTGGCCCGCAATTCTCCCGAAACCTCGATGCTGGCACCGGTGGCGATGGACGCCAGAATGGCTTCGGCTGCTGGCAAGGAGGTCTTGTCGATGACCACCTGCAGGTTGCCCTGGCAGGAACCGTCGTTGAGTTCCAGAAAGGCAGTGTCTTTGGCGTCTCGTTTGGTACGGACCCAGCCTGCTGCTTTGACAGAGGGAATGGGGGCATTGCTGGTCACCAGGCTGGCGACACTGGGGTAGGGTTTTTGAAACACGGGGTTACTCCTGATGGAAAAGCTCGTCCCTTAATCGTAACATGGCTTTGAAGGGAGAATCAGGTTTTTTGAGCTCTTTGCTGCCGCGGGTGATTTTGCACAGGCTGACGCCCAGCTCCTGAGCTACCCGCCGCTGGGTTTCTCCCTGATCGATGCGGTTGACCAGTTCCCAGCGTGCGGCAATATCCAGACGTTCCGAGGGTGTCAGAAGGCTGGTGAGAAAGGCTTTGACCAGGGCCTGGTCCCCGGTGGAGGCCAGAACCTTGGTCAATTCATCAAAGGATCCCTCCAGGAGTTCCTGGCGGGCGTCCATGGTCAGTCGCGCCGCACGCCGAAGAGGCGCAGCAGCATCAGGAACAGGTTCACAAAGTCCAGGTACAGGGTGAGGGCTCCCAACAGGCCCAGCTTGCGGACGGCGGTCTCGTCGCCGCTCATCTGAGCATGGGCTTCTTTGAGCTTCCAGGTATCGTAGGCGGTGAGGCCGGTAAAGACGATGACGCCGATGAAGCTGATGATGTAGCCCATCAGGTCGGAACGCAGGAACATATTGACCAGGCTGGCGATGACGATGCCGATCAGGGCCATAAACAGAATGTTGCCCCACTTGGAAAGGTCAGCCTTGGTGGTCCAGCCGTAAAGGCTCATACCGAAGAACATGGCCGAGCAGACAAAGAACGTGCTGGCGATGCTTCCTGAGGTGTAGATCAGAAACACCGACGCCAGAGTGATGCCGTTGAGCACCGAGTACAGAGCGAACAAACCGAGACCCGTTTCAAACGGCAGCTCGAAAACCTTGGACGACAGGTACCACACCAGGGCAAATTCTGCCACGATGAGCACAATGAGTCCGATGGGGAATCCGCCGCCGGTGGCGAAAATCAATTGGAGCAAGGGTTTGCTTTGCGCCGTGAAGAAGGCGGCGAACGCCGTGAGTAGAATGGCGAAACCCATCCAGGCATATACCTGGTACAGGAACCGCTTTTGGGTGAGGGCCGCGTGTTCGGCAGCCGCGAAAGAGTTGGACATAGGGCCTCCTGCGTGAAAAATAACCAATTTATTCCAAACCATCAACCCTTGGTGAGGGAGTGAAATTAGACTATAGTGGCGCCTATGGCCCTGAAAAGCACCGTTTACAAAGCCAAGCTCGAAGTGGTCGACCTTGACCGCCACTACTACAATACTCACGACCTCACCCTGGCCTGTCATCCCAGCGAGACCGAACGCCGGTTGCTGGTTCGACTGGTGGCCTTTGCGCTCAATGCCCACGAGCGGCTGGTTTTCGGCAAAGGGATTTCTGACGGCGAAGAGCCCGATCTGTGGTTGAAGGACCTCGATGCCCAGATTGACCTCTGGATTGAGCTGGGGCATCCGGACGACCGGACCCTGACCAAGGCCTGCGGCCGGTCGCGCCGAGTGATCGTTTATACCTACAGCGCCAATCCGCACCTGTGGTGGGACGCCCTGGAACCCCGATCCGGACGCTGGAAAAACCTTAAAATCGTTGCCTTTGACGCTGAAGACTGTGCAGAGTTGGAAGCCATGGCCGAACGTGCCCTCGACCTGCAGGTCACCATTCAGGATGGGGACATCTGGGTGCGAAACAGCCAGGGTGCCGAGGTGAAACTCACCTCGAATGTTCTGCGGGAATAGCCGGGTGTACTTCTATTGCCTTGTGAATCCGGGGTTTGAGGCTCAGCTCAAAGCTGAGGCCGCCGCCCATGCTCCCGATCTGCACCCCAGTTTTTCGAAACCAGGTTTTGTGACGTTCAAGGCAACCAAGCCACGCCAGGCCCCGCACTTCACTTTTGCCCGGATTACGGGCCGTTTTTTGGCCAAAGGCAACGCTGCGGAAGCCGAAAAGGCCATTGCTCAGGAAGGCAAGCGCAGGACGGTTCACCGGTTCTCGCTGGCTGACGGGAAGGGTACTGGCCCCGAGGTGGCGGCGGGAGAGGAAGTTCTCGACGTGATCGCCCTGGGACCCGAGGAGTTCTGGTGGGGGTGGCGTACGGTGGAGCCCTGGGGTTGGGGCGTGCCGGGTGGCAAGCCCGACTTGCTGCTGCCGGAGCAGGCCCCCAGCCGGGCTTGGCTGAAGCTGGAAGAAATGCTGGCGTGGTCGCGCTGGAGCCCTGAACCCGGTACGGTGGCGCTGGAACTGGGTTCGGCGCCCGGGGGGGCCAGCTGGGCCCTGTTGAACCGGGGTTGTAAGGTCGTCGGCGTCGATGTGGCTGCCATGGACAAACTTTGCCTCGACCACCCGGACTACACCCACCGGGGAATGTCGGTGCGTGATCTGCGCAAGAAAGACCTTCCCGAAAAGATCGATGTGCTGTTCTGCGATCTGGGGCTCAAACCCGTCGAGGCTGTTCCCCAAATCCGGCACCTGTGCCAAATTCTTCCTATTCCCCGGTTGTACTACACCTTGAAAATGGGCGAGGGCATGACGACTGCCGATTTGGACCAATGGAGGGAGGCCCTGCGAAAACTGGGTTATGCCATCCGGTCGACTCATCTGCCCTCCAACCGGATGGAAATTCTGGTGGCGGGGGTGCGCACCACTCC
>JAIFLN010000091.1 GCA_020049045.1 Spirochaetota bacterium
GCCGACTTGGCCCTTTATCGCGCCAAGGATAGTGGACGAAACCGGGTCTGCGTGTATTAAGCTCTAGGAATGGCCAAGCAGTATCATTTGGTTTCACCTTTTGGTGAAGTGTCCCTTCACTCTCTTGCTACCCATGCACACATTTCTGCTTCGCATCCTCTGGGGGGCGATTGGGCCCTGGGCTGGTGGCATGCCCGTCAGGCGGGCGACGAAGCTCTCTTTGCCCGGGACTTCTGGAGGGGACAACTGGGAGCTCAGGCACGTTCGCCTGCCCGTACCGAAGTCGATGTGTTTGTCGGCCACTGGTCCTTTACTGCCGACTTGGCGGCCGAAGTCTCCCACTCCAGTTTGGCACAGAAAGCCCGCATTGAGGCGTACTGTCAAGGATTTCATCACGCCAGAAAGCGGTGGTCCAAAGAAGCCGCGTGGACCCCGGAAGACTGCCATCTTCTGGCCCGGACCCTCGGCTTTCTGGAATGGTGGGAAACGAGGGCCCCCCAGATTGATTTTCTTCTGCAATCCCTTCAAAAAGGTCTCTCGTGGACGTGCATCCTGGAGCTGTGGCCCGAGCTGGGCACTGAACCCGACCGGTCTTTATGGAAAGACCTTTCACTGCCGCAGCCCTTCTCTGCTGAGGGTCAGCTTCTGGTCAACAAACTGCGTCGGTTTCGGTCTGGTACCACCTGGACGATTTCCGGCCAAAGGCTCTCAGGCCGGCCCCTGCTGGCCGCCAGTTATGTGACCGACGTCACAGAACCAGGGCTGCCTTTCCTTCCCGTCCGCATCGACACTCCCCAAAGTTCGGTCCGGGGCCTCACCCTCGCCGGACAGCCGGGGTTCCTCTCGGGAAGAACGGCGGTCTTGGCATGGCATGCCGTACCGGCCGTCGACGATACCGTGGACCTGAGAATTCTGGAGCGCAACGGCACAAAGAACCTGGCCGGGGTCTGGGCAGGCTCAACCCACACCGGCACCTTGGCGGGACTCTTGAGTCTGGAAGAGTGCCAGACAGCAAGCCAGGCCCAGGAAATAACCCAAGGAAAGGGAACGGCCAGCTTGAATGTGACAGCTGTCGATGCCGGAGGGGGCCGTTCTGCCTGGCAGATGGGCGTTCGCTGGCTCAGACCCTCCCCTCAAGATGTCTGGCTACCTGTTCCCTGGGGTTCCGAAATTTCAGTGGTTTCGCGAAATGCCGCCCTTTCGTGCGAAGGTCCCGCCGGACGAGTCACCCCCGCTCTTCTGGAAGCCTCCATCACCCAGACACATTCCGATCAGCCCGAAGCGATTTTGTCGGCATTGAGATTCCTGCTGCCAGACACCGATGAGGGGCAGAGTCTCAGACGATGGACAGGTCACAGCGAACAGCAGCAGCCTGCCATGGCTTTTGAGCGGCTGTACACCGCGGTGCTGGAGGAACTGGCAAACGGAAGTCCGGGTCTTCCCAACCCAAGTTCACCTGTTTTTCAGAACTTGGTTCCAATCTTCAACCGCTTGATTCAAGCACCGCACTCGGCCTGGCTGCCCTCAGCCGATAAGAACCGCCGGCTGGCGGAAGCTGTCAGAAGGGCTTTTATTTCAACAGCTCCGATCACGGTACCCGTCCTGGGAAGATTGGCCCCCAAATCGTGTTGGAAAGAAGCTCATGGTGGAAAACTGAGAATTTTCGCTGCCACGGTGTTTATCGTAGCCGACCCCGGAGAACCGGGCTGGAGAGTCTTCCACACCGACGACGAGACAGAAGCTCCCGTCTTTTCGGTGTGGTGATTCCCCGTCAGGCCTCAAATCTTGGGAAGGCCCTTCAGCGAGGCTCTCAGATCAGATTCTGGCAGCGGGTAGTCCTGCAACTCGCCTTTGAAGTACTTCTCGTACGAGGTGAGGTCAAAATGACCGTGCCCCGAGAGATTGAAGACGATGTTCTTTGACTGTCCAGTTTTTTTGCACTCGAGGGCCTCATCAATGGCGGCTCGGATGGCGTGCGAGCTTTCCGGTGCCGGCAAGAACCCTTCGGTACGGGCAAATTGCACGGCGGCTTCAAAACTGGGCAGCTGGTCAACAGACCTGGCTTCCAAGAGCCCCTCGTGCAGCAACTGACTGACCAAGGGTGACGCACCGTGATACCGAAGCCCCCCTGCATGGATGCCCGGGGGCATAAAATCGTGACCCAGCGTATACATCTTCATAATGGGAGTCATGCCGGCCACGTCCCCGAAGTCAAAAGCGTAGGTGCCGCGTGTCAGAGTCGGGCAAGACGAGGGCTCCACCGCTATGATCTGAGTCTTTTTGCCCTTTGTCAGCTTGTCACCAATGAAGGGAAAGGCCAGGCCGGCAAAGTTCGAGCCGCCGCCGTGGCAGCCAATGACCACGTCGGCCTCAACATCGAACATCTCCAGCTGTTTCTTGGTTTCCAGCCCGATGATGGTCTGGTGCAGACAAACGTGGTTGAGCACGGAACCCAGGGCGTACTTAGTGTCGTCCCTGCCGGCAGCGTCTTCGACAGCCTCACTGATAGCCAGGCCCAGCGAACCCATGCTGTTGGGGTTGGCGGCCAGCGCGTCCCGGCCTGCCTTGGTTTCCATGGAAGGACTGGCCACCACCTTGCCGCCCCAGGTTTCCATCAGCATGCGCCGGTACGGCTTCTGTTCATAACTGATTTTGACCATGTAGACCTTCACGTCAATGCCGAACAAGGATCCAGCCAGCGACAGCGAAGATCCCCACTGCCCGGCTCCGGTTTCCGTGGCAATCCTTTTGGTCCCTTCTTTTTTGTTGTAGTACGCCTGCGGTATGGCGGTGTTCACCTTGTGGCTTCCCGCCGGTGAAACGCCTTCCCACTTGTAGAAGATTTTGGCAGGAGTTTCGAGGGCTTTTTCCAGAGCCACGGCCCGCTGAAGAGGACTGGGCCGGTAGAGCTTCAAAATGTCCTGCACCTCGTCGGGGATCTCAATCCAGCGCTCAGACGACATTTCCTGTTTCAGAATTTCCATGGGGAAAAGCACGGCCATCTGTTCAGGCGTTGCTGGTTTTCCCGTCGCCGGATGGTACATCGGCTGGGGAGGATTCTTGAAATCGGAAACGATGTTGTACCACTTCTGGGGCAGATCCCGATCGGAAAGTACCGCCTTGCGCATCAGAGAACTCATGAGAAACTCCTTGACTTGGGTCGTTTTGTTTCTCTATATAAGAACACGATCCACTGGTTGTCAAGAACACCAGACGACAAAAGCGTTCACAGCTGAATTTGGTAGTACTTCACCGGCAAAGGTCCGTTGACCAGATTCCGCACCACATACGCTTCCAAGCCGATCTGAGCGGGAAAGGTTTCAAGGCTGGTCAGCACGCCTAGCTTCCAGCCAGGAAAGGTGCGGCTGAAGTGACGCATCTGGCGCGACAGATTTTCGGCATGGGGCCGGTCGTTAAGGCGTTCCCCGTAGGGAGGGTTGGTGATCAAGAAGCCTGCGTCGTCACCGGCCCCTACACGGTCAGCGCGGGCCTCTTCCATCGACAGGTGTTCCAGCTGAACCTTCACATCGAGTTCCAGGCGGTCCAGGTTCTGCCGGGCAGCCTCAAGAACCCGGAGATCTTTGTCACTGCCGCAAATACGAACCCGGTGCGAGGTATCGATTTTGGCACGCCCCTCGTCTTTAAGGATCTTCCAGTCGAGCGCCACATGGGGCACCAGGTGCTCAAAGGCGAAAGCCCGGCGCAGCCCCGGCGGAATGTCGAAGGCAAACAGCAGCGCTTCGGCGAGAATCGTACCGGATCCACAAAGAGGATCGTAGAGGGGGTACTTGCGACGCCAGCCCGAAAACAGAAGAAGCGCTGCCGCCAGATTTTCCTTGATGGGGGCTTCGCCGGCATTTTTCCGATAACCGCGGTTGTGCAGCGCCGGGCCGGTGGTGTCGACGGCGGCCAAGGCGCGGTCGTGTTCCAGATACACCCGCAGGCCGGTCACCGGGCCTACCTGGGGCAGCGAGCGAAGGCCCCAACGGTCGCACAAACGCTGAAAGACTGCCTTCTGAACCATACCTTGCACTGCAGGAATCGAAGTCAGTTTCGACTTGTACGTTTTGACCTTTTCCACCACGATGGTAGTATGTGGTGACAGCCACTCTTCCCAGGGAAGGCTGGTTGTCCCTTCGAACAGCTGGTCAAAATCGCCGGCAGGAAAGGTTCCCAGCACCGCCAGTACCCGCTCGGCGGTTCTCAGGTGCAGGTTGGCTTTGAGAATGGCATCCCAACCGCCTTCGAAAAACACCTTTCCGGCGGCCTGACCACCGACTTTCAACCCGAGGGCCTTCACCTCGTCGCGGGTGAGTTTTTCGAGGCCAAACGGACAGAGGGCAATCAGTTGCATGGCCGGAGGATACCATGGACCGAACGGGAGGAACAATGGATTGGGCAACCCTTGTCAAGGCCAACAGGCGGCCCCGTGCTTTTTCCCCGGGTGACGGTCTGTTCTGGGCGGACCCCTATATTGCGGCGCACACCCTGTGGGCCCACCTGGACGACCGTTCGGAAGATGCCTCACGCCCCTTGGCCAGAGTCAAAGCCGAAGTAGAATGGGTGCATTCTCTGGCTGCCCGTCCGGGGAAACTGCTCGATCTGGGTTGCGGAGTTGGACGTCATGCTTTGTTATTTGCCGAGAGGGGCTGGTCTGTCACCGGCATTGATGCCGCCGGACCGTCGGTGGCCTATGGTAGAAGTGAAGCCGCCGACGCTGGTCTTGAGGTTCAATTCCTTGAAGCCGATTTTCGGAAATACCCCCTCCCGTACGGCCAAGACCTGATCCTGCTGGCCTATGGTACCATCGGCACCCTGAGTCCAGCCGAGGCACGCCGCCTGGTTGCCCGCTGTCGGCGGGCTCTGGCACCGCGGGGCCTGCTGGTCTTCGATGCCTTCCGCCGACCCTGGTTTGAGCGGCAGGCCACCGCCGCCGGGGGCAAAGACTGGGACGTGATTCCAGACCAAGGCTTCTGGACAGGGGCTCCCCACCTTGTCTTGAGCCGCACGGATGCGTATCCTAAGCTCAGAACCTTCGGCAGGACGTATACGGTTGTTGAACCAGACAGAGTCCGCCGGTTTCCGCTCTGGTACCGCTGGTACGACCCCGAACACCTGTCTGGGGAGTTGCTGACTGGCTGGAAGGTTCGGTTTACCGGTGGTCTCGATGGAAAGCCCCTGCGCCCGGGATCTTCCTGGGTGGCCGTCGTTGCCTGCATTGAGGAGTAGCTATTGGCCCTAGACAGCCTGTTTGAGATTACCCGGTTTCCTGCCTTTCTCGAAGCCTTGGTCGAAAACCAAGATTTCCGAAAGGTTTTGCATCGACCTCTGGATGTGATCATCGAGGCCGAGTTGCATCCCCTGGTCGTCAAAGACTGGGTTCTGTTTTGGGAAAACCCCAAGCAAAACGAGGGCATCTCGCTGTCACCCCACACGTGGCGGCAGCTGGCGCAGTTCGGCCCCGACGAGTCGCAGGTGGTGCTGCGCTGGCTGCTGGACAGGCTGATTCGCGAATTCGGCGGCACCGGTCCCAAAAAGAAGGGAGCCAAGCAGGCCCTCGACCTGGTGTCAATCGTTCTGCACGAGCTGGCCCGCGAGACGCCGCCCGATACCTTTGTCAGTCTGGTGGAACAGTACCTGCCCCTGGCCCATGATCCGTTGATGGCCAGCGACCTGTACCAATGGCTGTTCAGCTGCTCCTTCAATCCTGATGCGCCCGCCCTCGACTCCTTTCTCCTGGCCGTCCAAGGACTTGAAAAAGCTGTTGCCGCCGGTGATTCGGACCGTATCGGCTGGAACGCCTACAATCTGGTTACCTACCATAGTTTCTTCGACGCTGATCAGGCCCTAGCTGTCCTGGAAAAGCACCTGCCGCACCTTCAAGATGACCGCTACTATGATGCTCTGGGAAACATCGCCCTGAAGCTGCTGGACGATGAGGAAATCGACCGGGGTGTAGCTTACCTTCAGGCAGTCTGGCTGTACACTCTGAAAACTTCGGCTCAAAACTCCGTGGCAGAACTGCGGTCCATCGGGTTCAATCTGGTGTACTACGGTCTGAACCTTGCCTGGGAGCATTACGAAGACGAGGAGTACTCCCGGGCCGTGCGGGTTCTCAATCAGCTGACCAGCCTTCTGGGGAAGGAACGGGCGGGGTTTCTCGAGGCTGCCAAGGATCTGGGGACACGCCCTGTCGACTGGGCGTATCAGTACTACGTGCATCTGGCAGAATGCCAACTATGGCTGTATGCCTGCCATGAGGAAATGGGTCAAGAAGAAAGGGCCCATGATCTGCTGGCAGAGTTCCAGCAACTCAAACTCAGCTGTCCTTATGACCTCGAAACCATTTCCAAGGAATTCTTTCAGGAGCGGGGAAAAGGAGACTGAGTTCCACCGGAAGACTCAGTCTTTGATGACTCAGTCTTTTTTGACGATAGTATCCTTGAAACTGGTCCAAGCTTTGTTCCGTTCACCCTCGGAATAGGAACGGACAACAGGAGCAGGGGTTTCTTCGGTATTCTTTTTCACCCCGCCACCGCCGCCTTCGTGCTTGCGCCGCTTCCACTCATCTTTCCGTGCTTTACGCTCTTCCGGGCTCAAATTCTCAAGTGGAGTGTCATCGAACACGGCATTCTGGCTGGGGCGCGACACCTCGGGGCGCTTCTCCCTTGGCAGTGATAAAACCCGGAAATCCTGCCCTTGAAGCCGGTACGACCCCGTCACCCGCCGCCAGAACTGCGTAAACACTGAAAGCCTTTTGAACGACTCGTCGTAAAGCTTGGGAACATCAAGGCTGTACACCTCCTGATAGCTCTTGAACGTCATCACACCGGATTTGAAGAACCGCTCCAGGATCGGTTTCATCTCCTCGACGGAAATCAAGTTCAGATTGGTGCGTCCGTGATGGATCAGAGCCTCGGCAAGGAGCTTGGGCTTCTCGAACAGCTCCCCGACAAGCGGATCGGTCTTGGCAGTCCATTCTGCCAGTGACCGCTCAAGGTTTTCCTTGTTGAGAAAATCCAGGTCGGAATTACCATGGGGTTTGCGGACTCTTTTGTCCATCTTGATTCGGTACTCTTGGAAAAGAAGGGGAATCAGTCCCTCAAAGCGTTTGACAAAGTAGCGGTAGAGATTGTTGCGGTGGACCAACCCGGATTTGAGAGTCAAAATGGCGGGCAAGGCTGTTTTTTGCGTGGTCTGTGTGTAAGTGGTGAAGAACTCTTCCCGCAGCCCCTCAAAGTTCTCACGGTACTTGTCCTTGAACATCAGCTTCAGGTTGCTTTCCAGCTCTTCGGGAGCCATTACCACGTCTTTGTCCTGAAGGACCAACTGTTCCAGCTGCCGCAGATCGGTCTCACGCTCCAGGGCCTGTTCCTTCAGCCTCTTGCCCTCTTCCAACTGGTTAGTCAAGTAGGTGTAGAACAGCTGTGCAGCCTGGAAGAACCCGGGATCAAGGTGGAGCCGCCGGTCGGCCAGAAGGTCGTCCCGATGCTCTAGCAAAACCTCGGTCAAACCCCGCCAGAAACCCGATTCCTTGTCCTCCAGCCTCTTGGTGACGTCCGACAAACCCAGATTGAGCAACCGCGACGCCGCTGCGGTGATTTCAGGATTCTTGAGGGTGAACCTCAGCTTGGCGGACGAGAAGGTTAAAAGGAGCGAAAGCGTTTGGCTCGTCGCGAGGATCCTGTCCTCCTGCAAGGTCAGAAACACCATCTTCTCGGTTTTTGCCAGAGCATCGATGGTGCTTTTGGACAGCTTTTCCAAGGGATAATCTTCTATGCCGCCGGCAGGCAGAAGAATCTCCCTGGTGCGCAGTAAACCTACTGTCAGGTAGGGGTTTCGGGGGTTGTCGCAGGCCTGTTGAATCAAATCCTGAACAAAGTGAAACCAATACCGAGGGCTTTCTTCCTCACAGAGAATGATGTCTTTTGGTACGCGCTCACCTTTTTCGTTCTTGCGGTAAGTGAACAGCCCCATCTTGGCAGCCTTGAACCGGGCAATGAGGTTTTCTGTCTCATGCACCGGGTGCGTCACCACACCGGTGCGGGCAGCCGTAAAAGACTGAAAATCGATCAGCGGCCGCCAACTGTTGCACAGCTGGTGGAACATTTCACGCTGGGCGGGAGCCGTGATCCCAAATTGAGAGAGGAACTCCTCTCTCTGCTTTTTGTCGAACCGTATGTAAGCCGGGGGCGAAATCACATCGTCTGGCATGGGAACACTATACTCACGAAGCCTTGAATAAGAAAGAGGGAACGTCTATAGTTCGACCCACGATGGCCGAAGCACAGGAAGATTTTTCCGGAAACGACAAGCATTACAAGGTTCTCCGTAAAGCCTTGGCCGAAAACGATATATCCTTGTGGAACGATTTCGCTGCCTCGATGGGTCCCCGGTTCAAAGCCGACCTGCGGGGAATCGTGCTCCTGGGAAAAAACCTTGCCGGAGCCAAGCTCACCGGAGCCAAACTTGATGGTGCCTGTCTCGATGGTGCCGACCTGAGCGGCGCCGATCTGACGGGAGCCAGTCTGACAGGTGCCTCGTTCCGCGAAGCCAAACTCGATGGTGCCAAGCTCAAAACCCCCGCCAAAGTGACGGTACGGTCGAAATCGGTGGAAAACCCCGAAATGATGGACTCCGAAACCCGGCGCCGTTTGAAAATCGAACGGATGCAGGACCAGGCGAAAGAATTTCTGGAAGACCGGGCCAAGAAGGAAGCCGCCCTCGTGCGTCAAAAGGCTCAGGTCAAGGCCCGCAACAACCCTTCCCCCTTCTCCAACGAAGAGCGCTGATCAAAGCAGAGCTTCGGCCTTCTCCATCAAACCCGCTGCCGTAACTGACTCTAACGGGCCGGCGGTGACAATCGAAAGGCGGGGCCTTGCTGGCATTTCCGCATCGAGAATCCGGCACAACCGTTGCACGAAGCCCCCTGCCTGCTCACTCGAACAGCTGCTCAAAAGAACTGCAAGGTCCCCTCTGCGGTGGTGTCCCAACAAATCGGAGCTTCGGAGTTTACCGGAAAGAAGCTTGGCGGTGTCTTCCACCAAGTCAGTGCGGATGAGGCAGAGGGACACATACCAGCCGTTTCGCTTACCCAGGGTCAGTTCCCGTTCCAATAGCCGTAGGAAGAGGGCCGGCGGCAACAACCCGGTCAAGCCTTCCAGGCTTTGCCGGTGGCGGATTGCCGACCTCACCCTGGCAACAATCTCGGCTTCATCATGGGGCTTTTTGACGTAGTCGAAGGCTCCCGCCTCAAGAGCCGTTTTCACGTCGGCTCCTTGGTTTCGAGCGGTGACCATCACAACAGGAATGGCCTGAGTCCGGGTGTTGGCCTTGAGCTGATGCAGAACTTCCAGTCCGCTCAGGCCTGGCATCGAAGTATCAAGAAGGATCAGTGCGGGTTCATGAAGCATTGCCAGCGAAAGGGTTTCAACACTTTGATGGGAGGTGATGACCTCAAACCCTTCTTTCCCGAGAAAGATCGATAGAAGCTTCAGGTTGACAATGCTGTCATCAACAGCCAAAATTCGGATTTTCGGTGCTTCGTCAGTCATGGTTACTCTCCAGGTGAGGCCACCCCAGCTGACGCAACGCTTCGTAGGTCAGAACAGCGGCGGCATTCGACAGGTTCAACGAACGCGTGCCCGGTCTCATAGGAATCCGAATCCATTGGTCCGGGTACGCTTGCAGCAATGTTGCCGGAAGACCGGCGGTTTCGCGGCCGAAAACAATCCAGTCGTCAGTGCCAAAAGGAACTTGGTCGGGGGCTCTGACACCCTTGGTGGTAGCCAGCCAGAGGCGGTCTTGCCCATGGCTCTCGAGAAAGGCCGGAAGCGAGTCATAAAACTGCACCTCGACATCGGCCCAATAATCGAGGCCCGCCCTTTTGAGATGCTTGTCTGTCACCGCAAACCCCAAGGGTCGCACCAGATGGAGACGGCACCCCGTTGCGGCGCAGGTTCGGGCGATATTGCCGGTATTCTGCGGAATTTCGGGTTCGATCAGCACCAGGTTCAGCGGCATCAGTCGATCTTCTGAATGACATTGATGCTGGGGATGGCCCTCACGGCCTTGAGGATCTTCTGAACGTCTTCCTTGTGCTCCAGCTCCATGGTAAAGGCCCCGATCAGGTGGCCTTCATGGTCGTCCTCGAGCTTGCCTTCAATCAGATGGCCCTTGTGCTTGCGGACAGCCGATTCGATTTCGCTGAACAGGTCGGCGCCTCGTTTGGCGACCACCCGGAAACGACGCGTCACAAAGGGACTCACTGTTTCCCATTCAACCTCGATCTGCCTGTCGTCTATACCGGGAATGTGTTTGACATTCGAACAGTCGGCCCGGTGGATGGTGATGCCCCGCCCCCGGCTGACAAACCCGACAATGGCGTCGCCGGTCACCGGTGTGCAGCATTGGGCAAAACGGATCAAAACATTGCGCTGGTCTTCAATCCGCACGCCGACTTTGGAGGCATCGAGAACCCGTTGTGTGGGCAAAGGATCGTCGCCGATTTTGACAGGCGCAGGCGGTGGCGGCTGGGGTACGGGAGTGGCGTCCTTCCGGTTGGTCTTGGCAACGATGTTCTTGTCGATCACCAGGTTCTCGTCGTTGTGGGCCAGCCAGTGGCGGATCTTGCCCCGGGCGCGTCCTGTAGTAACGTTGCGCAGCCAGTTGATGTGGGGGTGGGCCGCCGGATGCGTGATGATTTCAATCACCTGGGTGTTGCGCAGGGGGTGTCCCAGCGGAACGATGGCCCCGTCGGCCTTGGCCGCCATGGTTTTGTTGCCGACCTCGGTATGGATGGCGTAGGCAAAGTCGAGCGCGGTGGCCCCGGCGGGCAGCTCCACCACTTTCCCCTTGGGGGTGAAGACGTAAATGGCGTCTCTGAGCAGTTCCCCCTTGACCTCGTCCAGGAAATTGTCACCCTCGCCGGCAGCCTCCTGCCAGCTCTTGAGCCGATTCAGAATGGCGAATTCGTTCTGGTCGACCCGCCCGCCTGTCTTGTAAATCCAGTGGGCCGCAATACCGTGCTGGGCCGTTTTGTGCATCTCGAAGGTCCGGATCTGAATTTCGGTCAACCGGCCCCTTTCACCCATGACAGTGGTGTGAAGGCTCTGGTAGCCGTTGTCCTTGGGCATGGCGATGTAATCTTTGAACCGACCCTCGATGGGCTTCCAAAGCTTGTGAACCACCCCCAGCAAGGTGTAACACTCGGTGGGGGTTTCGCAGTAAATACGCACGCCCAGCATATCGAACACCTCACCTAACTCCTTGCCCTTCTTCCATTTGCTGTAAATGGAGTAAAAGTGCTTGGCGCGGGCGTCCACCTGGACGGCAATCCCTTCTCCCCGGGCCGAGTCGACGATGCGGTCCCTGACCTCGTCCAGGTAGGATTCACGCTCGCCGCGCTTGCTGTCGACCCACTCTTTGATCTGGTAATAGGCACCGCGGTCCAAGTGCTTCAGACTCATATCCTCAAGGTAGTTTTTGAGGTTGGACATGCCCAACCGGTCGGCCAGAGGCGCGTAAATATCCAGACACTCCTGGGCGATCCTGCGGATTTTATCTTCGCCGAGGTGCTGCAAGGTGGTCATATTGTGCACTTTGTCGGCCAGTTTGATCATGATGACCCGCAGATCCTTGATCATGGCGAAGAACATTTTGCGGATGGTTTCGGCTTCTTGGACGCTCTTGGTTTTGGCGTGCAGAATATGAATCTTGGTCACGCCGTCGACAAGGCTGACAACCTCGGGACCGAACAGTTTTTCCATGTCGGTGGCCGTGACAGGGGTATCTTCCAGCACATCGTGAAGCAGCCCGGCAATCACCGTGGGGGCATCCATCTTCAGCTGCGCCAGAATGGCGGCAACCTGGATGGGGTGGATGATATACGGTTCCCCGGAGGCTCGCTTCTGGTCCTGATGGAGCTCTTCGGCCCAGTCGACCGCACGCCGGATCAACTCTTGTTCTGAGACGGTGTACCGTGTGATTCGTGAGGAAAATTCCGATTTCAGGGAACCAAGGGACGATTCCTTGAGCAACAGGTCCGTCATTTTATAATGATTAGCGGTTTGGAAGGGTTTGGGCAAGGGGAGAGGCAAAACTGCGATAGTATTCCAACCGGTCCTGGTCGAGTCCGTGCAGGGGAGCCTCAACGGCGAGAGTCCTGCCATCGGGGTGCGGAAAGACCATCCGGACACACCAGAGGTGCAGACCGCCCCCACCCAGCCCGCAACCGGAAAGCTCGCGGCCAAGCCACCCGTTCATCCCCGTGTCGCCCCAGACGGTGTCGCCCAAAATGGGATGGCGCAAATCGTCGCAATGCTGCCGGATCTGGTGACGACGGCCCGTAATGGGCCGTGCCTCCACCAGTCCAAAGCGGAACGTGGAGAACCCCCGGCGCGGCCAGGGCGCTTCGTAGCACTCCAAGGGTCGGAAGAAAGTCTCGGCGTCGGTCTTGGCCGGTTCTTTCACATCCAGCTGAACGTCAAAGGTGGCGTGGGTTTCGGGCATCCAGCCCCGGCAGACGGCCCAATAGGTTTTGTCGACCCGGCGTTCCCGAAACGCAGCCCCCAGCAGCGAAGCCGCTTCCGAATCGAGGGCAAACAACAGAACCCCCGAAGTAGGCCGGTCGAGACGGTGAACAGGAAAAAGTTTGAGGCTCGTCTCAGCCTCGATGATTTCCACAAGGGCCGGTTCATCGCGGTCATACTCCGAACGGTGCACGTGGATACCGGCAGGCTTGCGGACAGCAAGGATCCGGTCGTCCTGATAGAGGACGGACCAGTCGGGCCTCACCTCAGTAACGTTTTTTTTCGACGAGAACGGTCATCAACTGGTTGAGCAGGCGCAGGTCCATGTCTTCGGCATTGGCGTTGATGCCTTCCTTGATCATTTCCCACTCTTCCTCGCTGAACTCGGCATCGATGGTGGCCACCTGCCCGTTCATAAAATCGATCATAGCCATGGGGCCTTCTGCCAGCTGGTAGATCGATTTGTCGGCGGCTTCATCGTCGAGGAACTTCTCAAAGTAGAAATTGAAGATATCGTGCTTCAGGTTGTCGGGCAGTTCCTTGAGGAACGAGAACAGAACTTCGCGGATGTTTCCGGCTATCTGCTCGTCGGGCTTGCCCTCTCCTTGGCGGATGGCCTCTTTGGCTTTCTTGTAATAGGCTTCGGATGCAGTCATGGGAACCTCGTTAGTCTTCTAAGTACCGGACGGCCAGAAGCTTGCTCTCCGGCTCCTCAATGTAGCGTATGGCTTTGGCGGGAGACTTCAGCAAGGCACCGACGTCGTACCAGGAGGTGAACACCACGGTTTGTCCCACGGCCTCGGGTCCAATGGGAATCCGGTGGTCAAACCGGAACAGGGCTCCGGTGCCCGAAAGGTTGACCAGGTTGCCTTCGGCTTCGTGGCCGGCAAGACGAAAGGTGACAGGACTGGAAGCCTCTTGGCGCGGCGCTCGATGACGGTCAAACATGACCCCATTCTAGCGGAAGGTCAGTTTTCCAGCAAGGTGATCTCGACACGGCGGTTTTTCGCCCGCCCTTCTTCGGAATTGTTGGGAGCCACGGGCCGCGTGGCACCCCAACCCCGATAGACAATCTGGTCGGGCTGCCTGACCCCAGCATTCACCAGATAGTTTCCCACCGCGGCGGCGCGAGCCTCGGAAAGCACCCACGGATCACTGGCACTGACCACATCGGCGGTATGACCCTCGACCAGAATGTCACGGTCGGCCTGCTGCCGCAGCACCTCGCCGATCAGCCGCAGCTTTTCACGCTCGCTTGCCACCAACGTGGCCGATTCAGCAGGAAAGCGGATATTGTCGAGGTTCAAGACCACACCGCGGGCATCCTCTCTGACTTCAATCTCACCCAGACCCCTGTCCTCCAGCTCCCGTTTGAGTTCTTCCACTAACGCCGGTTTGTCCATGGTCTTGGCTTCCAGCAGACGCGACTCGCCCTGACCCGAGTATTCCAGCACCTTTCCCGTATTCAAGGTCAGGATCAGGCTGTACTCCTCCTGATAGCCCTCTTCGCGTCCTTTTTCCGCATTGAAGTAGTGCGTCTGATGCGAATAGCCGGTCATCAACAC
>JAIFLN010000017.1 GCA_020049045.1 Spirochaetota bacterium
GTGATTGTCGGTACCCCGACCCCGGTCACGGGGCGCAGTGGCATTCAAGTTCTCGGTTTGATGGAATTTTTGCTGGGAAGGCCTCAGTGAGAACGGAACACCCTTGTCACCCCGTGCCTATAGCGTCCCCTGCCAGTAGACCCAGTCGTCGTTGTCAGAAAGGTCGCAGACACTGAGTTCCAGGTAAATCTCGGTACCAGCTTCGAGGGGGTGATAATCGAGTTCGATGTCTTCCCAGGTTCGGCCGTCAAACCCCCAGTCTTCGGTGGCCGACAGGCTTAAGTAGCCTTAAGTCTCAAGTTTTCCTTGGCGCAACTGCAGAACCTGCCCGTCCCAGGAACCTTCCACGAGACCCGATTCGACGTCTTTTCAGCTTGAACATCGGACTCACCCAAGTTTTCGTCGACCAAAAAGACCGGACCGACGGGCTTGGCATTGGCTGCGGGCTTTGTAGCGGTTGTTGGTGTCCCGGTGCCATAATAGGAGGCAAGGAAATCCCGCCACAGAGAGGCTTCGCCAATCCCAGCCATGGCTTCGTAGGAGGCCATCAGGCAGGCATCAAAACCGATAATGTCCAAGGCACCCAGTTTTGCGGCGCTCAAGCCTCCGCTCACTCCCTTGCTGATAACCTCAAGGGACAGTCCCGAGTCCGCGGATTCATCGACGCCGAAGCCCGACCAACCGCCCCCATGGTCCCAGAAAAACAAGCCGTCGTGTTCGGCGGGAAATTGGGTCGTAGACTCTTTGATGAAGCGGAGGTAAGGAGCTTGGGGGTTTTCCAGGACTTTATCCCTCCAACGTTGGCTTGTGAATAATTGGAACCTCGATCGGCGAGTATGACGAGGTTGACGTTTTTCCCGGTGTCGGCGCTGAGCATTTCGTTGAGATCGTCTACTGCCGACTCTTCCAGGTCGTTGTCCCCCAGCATGTAAACCATGATGGTCCATGGTTTTGTCTCAAGGGCGCCAAGGAGGCACAGCGGGGTCAGAGCAAAAAACAAAAGGAAAGTGATGAGCTGTTTTGAAAACGATTTCATGACGGTTCTCCTAGGTTATTTGAACGATACTCTGCGGGGTGCACTACAGTGACGCCTCAGCATAAAGCAATTCTCGACGAGAAACTTGGACCGGCTGGACCTGGCCAGAGTGCGACATAAGTCCTGGTCTTCAAGGGCGAGATCTCCCACCACGCAACCGTAGTCATTTCGACTACGGTTGTCACGCTGAGGAACTATACCAGAGTAACCAATTGACGGGGCACATTTGTATTGGGAACAAAGACCGTTCGTCCTGCGACAACATTTATACCTTCTTTATACGGCCTTCGATAGCTTGATCATCAGGAGGAATCCTTATGAACGAGCTGATGACCGTGACCCTGTACCTCGGTGTCTTGGTCCTGGCCGCCTGGCCGCTCTCTCGTCCCCTGGCCGCCCTGATGAGCGGCACCGGGCTTTCAAAGCGAGGGAGTTCGATCGATCGGGTGGTCCTTTCGCTGTTTGGGCTGAAGAACGCCCCCGGTCAAACGGCACCGCAATGGGTCACAACGTTGCTCACCTTCTCGCTGCTGGAAATCCTGGTTCTGTTCCTTATCCTGGGTCTCGACGGAGTTCCTTGGGAACTGTCGCTCAACACGGCCGTCAGCTTCGTGACCAACACCAACTGGCAGAACTACGCCGGGGAATCGACCCTTAGTCCCTTCTCGCAAATGGTCGGCCTGGCGGTGCAGAACTTCCTTTCGGCGGCGTGCGGGTTCGCCGTCTTGGCGGCACTGGTTCGTGGTTTGGTTTGCAAGGAGTCCCAAGACCTGGGGAATTTTGCCGTCGATGTGGTCCGTTTCACCCTCTACGTTCTGCTTCCGATTTCCGTGGTCTACGCCCTGTTCCTGGTGTCCCAGGGTGTGGTCCAGACCTGGACTACCTCGGTAACCGTCCAGACGTTGGCGGGAACAACCCAGACCTTGGCGCTCGGACCGGTCGCCTCCCAGGAGGCCATCAAGATGCTGGGCACCAACGGCGGCGGATACTTCAATGCCAACTCAGCCCATCCGTTTGAGAACCCCACGGGCCTTTCCAACTTCGTCCAGATGCTGTCGATGTTCCTGATTCCAGCGGCTTCGGTGTTTGCCTTCGGACGGGTGGTCCGCGACCGACGTCAGGGGATCTCGCTGGCCGTCGTGATGACCCTTCTCTTCGTTTTGGCCGTGGGCCTGGCCTGGTGGGCCGAGTCGTCGGTGGCGGGCTCCGCCACGGGCAACATGGAGGGAAAGGAGACCCGGTTTGGCATCTTCCCCTCAGTCCTGTTCAGCGCCATCACGACCTCCACTTCCACCGGTGCAGTCAATGCTATGCACGACAGCTACACGGCCCTCGGCGGGCTGGTTCCGTTGGCACTCATGCACCTGGGCGAAGTTGTCTTCGGGGGCGTGGGTTCGGGACTGTACGGCATGCTTTTGATGGTTTTGCTGACGGTGTTTGTCGGTGGTCTATTGGTGGGACGCACCCCCGAGTACCTGGGGAAGAAGATCGAGCCCCGGGAGATGACGCTGATCAGCATTGCCCTCTTGGTGACTCCGGTGGTCACGCTCTTAGGTACGGCGGCAGGGGTGTTGTGGCCCGACGCCGTGAAGTCACTGAACAACCCCGGTCCCCATGGCTTCACGGAGATTCTCTATGCGTATACGTCGGCGGCCAACAACAACGGCAGCGCCTTCGGGGGGCTCAACGGCAACACTCCGTTCTTCAACCTCACCTTGGCTGCGGCCATGTTCGTGGGACGTTTCGGGGTGATGATTCCCGTCGTTCTTCTGGCCGGTTCCCTGGCCCAAAAGCGGTCTATGGCCACCACCAGCGGCACGTTGCCGACACACACGGTCACCTTTGCCGTCCTGCTCATCTTTTTTCTCTTCTTGTTGGCCGCCCTCAACTTCATCCCTGCCTGGTCGTTGGGTCCGGTGGCCGAGGCCCTCGGAGGTGCTTTTTGATGCGTGATACCCTTGTTCAGACCTTTGCCAAGCTCCATCCCCGGGAACAGCTGAGAAACCCGGTGATGTTCACCGTGTACCTGGGGGCCTTCCTGACCACCTTGTTGGGCTTCGGGGAACCGACGCCCTTTGTGTGGTCGGTCACCCTGTGGCTGTGGGCCACGGTGCTCTTCTCCAATTTTGCCGAAGCTGTCGCCGAAGGACGGGGAAAGGCCCAGGCCGCAGCCCTCCGCAAGACCAGAAGCGAAGTTCAAGCCAAACGCCTGGCCTCACCTGACTGGGAGGCTCCCTTCACCGTCGTCGCCTCGACCAGCCTCAAGCAGGGTGACCTGGTGATCGTCGCAGCCTCCGAGACCATTCCCGCCGACGGGGAGGTTGTGCAGGGTGCGGCATCAGTCGACGAAAGCGCCGTCACCGGCGAGAGTGCCCCGGTGGTGCGGGAGTCCGGCGGTGACCGCAGTTCGGTGACCGGGGGAACCCGGGTCTTGTCGGACCGGTTGCTGATTCGCATCTCGGCGGCCCCCGGTCAGGGGTTTTTGGACCGGATGATTGCCCTGGTGGAAGGCGCCCAACGCCAGAAAACCCCGAACGAGATTGCCCTGACCATCCTGTTGGTCACCCTGACGGCCATCTTTCTGGTGGTGACCGTGACCCTGTGGCCCTTCAGCCTGTTCGCCGTCCAGCAAGCGGGGAAGGGTACACCCCTCGGTTTGGTTTCTCTGGTGGCGCTGTTTGTCTGCCTGGCCCCCACCACCATCGGAGCCCTGCTCTCGGCCATCGGTATCGCCGGAATGAACCGCCTGTCCCGCGTGAATGTTCTGGCCACCTCGGGCCGGGCCGTGGAAGCCTCGGGCGATGTGGATACCTTGCTCCTCGACAAAACGGGGACCATCACCTATGGCAACCGGATGGCCGATCGGTTTGTTCCCCTCGAAGGCGTGAAACTCGCGGACCTGGCCCAGGCCGCTCTCAACGCCTCGTGGGCTGACCGGACGCCCGAGGGCCGCAGCATCCTGCCCCTGGCTCTGGCGGTACCGGGAGTCAAAGAACCGGACCTCAGCGGTCCTCATCGGGTCCACGAGTTCACGGCCCAAACCCGGATGAGCGGTCTCGATCTCGGGTCCATTCTGTATCGGAAAGGAGCACCTTCCTCCATGGCCGTTCCCGAGGCCGTGCAGAAGGAGGCGGACCAGGCCGCCCGGTTGGGGGCAACACCCTTGGCAGTGGGTGTGGACGGTCGGATCCTCGGTCTGGTGATTCTCAAGGACATCATCAAGGAGGGAATTCGCGACAAGTTCGCCCAGCTGAGGGCCATGGGAATCAAGACCATCATGATCACCGGTGACAACCCCTTGACCGCCGCCAGCATCGCCGCCGAGGCAGGGGTCGACGACTTTATCGCCGAGGCCAAGCCCGAGGACAAACTGGCACTGATCCGCCAGCTCCAGGCCGAAGGGCACCTGGTGGCCATGACTGGCGATGGGACCAACGACGCCCCTGCCCTGGCCCAGGCCGATGTGGCGGTGGCCATGAACTCCGGAACCCAGGCCTCCAAAGAGGCCGCCAATATGGTAGACCTGGACTCCAACCCCACCAAGCTCACCGAAGTGGTGTTGGTGGGCAAGCAGCTGTTGGTCACCCGGGGAGCCCTGACCACCTTCAGCATCGCCAACGACGTGGCCAAGTACTTCGCCATCCTGCCGGCGATGTTTTTGGCCCTCTACCCGGGTTTGGCGGTGTTGAACATCCTGCACCTGGCTACCGCCGAATCGTCCATTCTGTCCGCCGTCATCTTCAACGCCTTGATCATTCCGGCCCTGATTCCCTTGGCCCTACGCGGCGTCAAGGCGGCTTCCCAGTCTGCCGCAGCCCTTCTTCGGCGCAACCTCCTGATCTACGGCCTGGGTGGCCTCGTCTTGCCCTTCGTGGGCATCAAGCTCATCGACATCGTTCTCACCGGACATTTTTGGTGAAAGGAGCTTTCATGAAAACCCTTGTTTCTTCCCTTCGCAGCCTGGTGCTTTTCACGGCCCTTCTGGGCCTCGGATACCCGTTGCTGGTTACCACCCTGGCGCAGCTGGCGTTTCCCCTGCAGGCCAACGGTTCTCTGGTGGGGGCGCCAGACAAGCCAGAAGGCTCGCTGCTCATCGGACAGGACTGGCCTTCACCCCCGTGGTTCCAGGGGCGGCCGTCGGCCACCGGGGGCCAGCCCTACAACCCCCAAGCCAGCGGCGGTTCCAACCTCTCGCCCCATGGGCAGGCGCTGGCCGATCGAAGGTCGGCCGCCGAGGCTTCGTGGAAGGCCAGGGCCGCCGATGCAGGTCAGAGCGACGCTGTGCCCGAGGCACTGCTCAGTGCCTCGGGCAGCGGCCTGGACCCCGATCTGGACCTTCAAGCCACCCTGTGGCAGGTTCCTCTGGTGGCTCACGTCCTCCAAACTGATGCGGCACTGCTGGAGCAGTTGGTACGGTCCTTGGCCGTCCACCCTGCTTGGCCCTGGGACCCCGACTCCTTTGTGAACCTGCTCAAGCTCAACCGGGCCCTGGCCCAGATTCTGGCGAAGGCGTAAGGTAGGGGGATGGAACTTCCGAGGCCGGACCCCGACGTTCTCCTCTCTCAAATCCAGGCTCAGGAGCAGGCCCCTCGAGGCTTGCTCAAAGTCTTTTTGGGGTACGCCGCCGGAGTGGGCAAGTCCTTCGCCATGCTCCAGGCTGCCCAGGTCGCCCAGCTCCAGGGACGAACGGTGGCGGTAGGGTGGGCGGAGCGCCACGACCGGCCCGATACGCTTGAGCTCTTGGCCGGGCTCCCCGAGGTGCCCCCCCGGGTGACCTCCGAAGGCTCCCTCACCCTGCGGGAACTGGATCTGGATGCTTGTTTGCAGCGCCATCCCGAAGTGTTGCTCGTCGATGAGCTTGCACACTCCAATGCGCCCGGCTCTCGTCACCAGAAGCGTTGGCAGGATGTGAAGGAGCTTCTGGATGCCGGCATCGAAGTTTGGACGACGGTCAACGTTCAGCACCTCGAATCGATGAACGATGTGGTGGCCCGGATCACCGGTGTTCAGGTACAGGAGACGGTGCCGGACAGCCTCTTCGACCGAGCCCAGGAAGTAGAAATCGTCGATGTCGACCCTGAAGACCTTGTGGATAGGCTGAAGGCTGGCAAGGTGTACCGGCTGCCCCAGGCGCAGAAGGCCCTGGAGTCCTTTTTCCGAAAGGAAAACCTCCTGGCTCTCCGGGAGTTGACCTTTCGCCGGGCCGCCGAAAGGGTGGGGAAGGAAGTGG
Organism: Spirochaetota bacterium; assembly: GCA_020049045.1. GTDB lineage: Bacteria > Spirochaetota > Spirochaetia > JABEVK01 > JABEVK01 > JAIFLN01. The sequence continues at coordinate 6,267 of JAIFLN010000017.1, forward strand.
ACCACGCCAGAACCCAAAAGAACGTCCAAGCCATCTGGCCTGTGCGTGAGCGGCTGATGGTATCGGTGGGACCCAGTCCCCTCTCCGAGGACCTGCTCCGTCAGGCCGCCCGGATGGCGCGTTCTCTCGATGCCGAGTTGCTGGCGGTATCCATCGAGACTCCTTCGTCACGGTTGCTGGATTCGGCTTCCCAAGCTCGGTTGGCCCACAACCTCGGGGTGGCCGAAGCCCTCGGTGCCGAGACGGTCATCCTGCAGGGAGAGGACGTGGCCCGGGATCTGGTTGCCTTTGCCCGCAAGCGCAACGTCACCAAACTGGTGATTGGGAAGAACCGGGATACGGGTTGGAAGCGGTTTCTCCGCCGGACTATCGGGGACGAACTCCTGCGGCTGTCGGGGGATATCGATGTCTATGTCCTGACGGGCCGCAAGACCAATCCCTCCATCCCAGAGGTTCGGCGAACGCTTTGGCAGCTCCACTGGAAGAACTGGATCTGGGCGGTCCTTCTGGTGGCCGGGTTCGCCGCACTGGCGATTCTTTTCCGCCAGTCGGGTATGGCCGAGGCAAACCTCATTCTGACCCTGTTGATGAGCGTGGTGCTTTCCGCGTCGCTTTTCGGCCTTTCGGCCAGCATCGTCAGTTCGGTTTTGAGCGTTCTGGCCTTCAACTTCTTCTTCACCCAGCCCCAATACTCCTTGGCCGTCGATGACCCGCAGTACTATCTGGTGTTTGTTTTTCTTCTCATTGTCGGCCTGGTCATCGGTGCCCTGACTCATCGGCTTCGGACGGCTCTGGAAACCTCGCGGACCCGGGAGCAGAGGATCGAGACACTGAACCGCATGCATCGTCAGCTGGCCGAACTGCTCTCCGCCGAGGCTGTCCAGTCCTGTGCTGAGGCTCTTGTCCAAGAGCTTCTGGGAAGCCGAGTGCAGATCCTCCTTCGAGACCGTTCAGGTCAATGGCTGTCGACCGGTACGGTTCAGCCGGGAGATGTCGCCCTGTTCGACTGGAGTTGGGAGCACAACGAACGCGCTGGCTGGGGCACCGGAACTCTGTTTCGCCACCGGCTGTCGGTTTGGCCCCTCACGGGCACCCAGGGACCGGTGGGAATCCTCGCCCTCGAATCTCACAGCCATCCGGCAGACTTGGTGGAGTCCCTGGCGGCCTTGATCACCTCGGCCCTCGAAAGGGTGGGGCTGATCGAGCAGACGCGAACACGGGACCGCCAGGTCGAAAACGAACGGACCCGCAACGCCATCCTCCACAGCCTGTCCCACGACCTTCGAACCCCTTTGGCCGTCCTGAGCGGCAGTCTGGAAGCCCTCGCCCTGTCCTCGGACACCCAGTGGGCACCACGGGATCTCGGGGTTGTCGACTTGCTGAAGAAGGAGGCCGATGGCTTGGCAAGGCAGGTCGAGAACCTGCTGGAACTCTCCCGGCTCTCGGACCAGGACTGGAGCCAGTCTCTGGTGGAGGTTCCCGTCGAGGAACCTGTCCAGGGTGCCCTCGAGCGATTTTCCAGGACTCACCCTCAGGCCGTTGTTCAGCAGGAAGTGCCCGCCGAGGTTCTTACGGCTCCCATGGAGCCCCGGCTTGTCCACCAGGCTCTGATCAACTTTCTGGAAAATGCCTGGGAGTATGCCGGTTCTGAAGGACTGGAGTGTGTCGTCACAGTGGACAGGAACCTCGTTCGCTACGAAGTCCGTGACCGGGGACCCGGGGTTTCCCAAGGTGAGCGGGGCAAGATCTTTCAAAAGTTCGTCCGAGGGAGTTCGATCACCGAGAGTACCCACCGGGGAACAGGTTTGGGCCTCGCCATCGTCACCGAGGTCGCCCGAGTCCATAACGGACGCACAGGAGTGGAGGATCGACCGGGTGGTGGATCGATCTTCTTTCTGGAGTTTCCCCGATGGCAGTCCTGAACTCAAAAGTCCTGATCGTCGACGATGAGGCCGCCCTCCGCCGGTTTCTCGTCGACACCCTGCATCACCAAGGGTACGCCGTCGAAGAAGCGGGAACCGCCGAAGGTGCCCTCCACTTGGTGGCAAGCTTGAATCCGGATCTCGTCCTTCTCGACCTAGGACTCCCTGACCTGGACGGGAAGGAGGTCGTCCGCCGAATTCGGGAGAGTCATTCCATGCCCATCCTTATCCTTTCCGCCCGGGACCAGGAAAGTGAGAAAGTGGCGGCCCTGGAAGCGGGTGCCGACGACTACCTCACCAAACCCTTTGGGAGCGCCGAACTCGTGGCCCGAATCAAGGTAGCCCTGAGGCACCGGGCCAGAGAACGGGGCCCTATCACCAGGCAGAGTTTCGGCGATCTGGTCTGGCTGCCCGAGGTACAACAGGTTCTCCACCGGGGAAGCCCCCTCCACCTCACGCCCATGGAATACCGGCTCTTTGAGTTCCTGGCCTCGTCCCCCGGGCGAGTCCTCACCTACGGGACGATACTCCACGAAGTGTGGGGACACTCCAGCTTGGAGCAGGCCCAGAACGTGAGGGTCACGGTGGCCGCGTTGCGCCGAAAGATCCATGACGGCGAGGACGGTGCACGGTACATCGGGACGGAAGTGGGAACCGGCTATCGGTTCTTGGCACCGTAGCAGAAAGACTGCTGGTTGGCGAGGGTGGTATCGAGGACGAAACCCTTGACGGCAAGGGTAGGCAGTCATGCCAGTCTGTTCCGCAACTGCCGTAATCAGGCCAACGAGTCGGTCACCACGCCGCCGGTTCACGGCGTGACCAGTGCAACCGACGGATAGTAGGTTTTGTAGCGTCCTGAGTCACGGGTCAGCAGGGGGAACCCCGTTGCCTGAGCATGGGCGCCGATGAAAAAATCTGGTAATGGCGCGGTTTTTGAGCCGCCTTTGCGGCGATAGGCCAGAAAGGCCTTCGCCGCGAGAAACAATGCCGATTTTGGGAGTTCCTGCAAGGTCAATCCCAGTTTGGCGAGAAGCTCATCGACTTCCTGCACCGACTCGGCACCCGCACAAAGTTCCGAAAAGATCATGGGATTGATCACCAACCCCTGCGGACGCTGAAGTTCCAGTTGACGCTCCGACCAGTCTGCCCAGGTCGCATCGTCGTGGGCGATGTCCAGAATTACGTTTGTATCAACGAGAATTGGCACCTAGGAGCCTGTCGGACTTAGGGTTTCGGAGACAAAGGGAGGAGATTTCGAGGGAAAAAGTTGGGATGACTGAGCCTCGAATCGAGATTCGAGGCGAACGAAGCGCGACTTTTGCACCGAAAGATCCTCCTTTTGGACCGAAAGGCCCGCGGCCGTCGCATTTTGAGCGGGCTTCTGGGCGCCGGGCGAACTTTCTCAGTCACACCATAACGGATTATGGCGTGCCTTCGAAAGCCAGGGGCATGTATGCCCCCGGCATCCCAGCCCCTCCGCTCAAAATGCGGCCCCTAAGTCCGACTGGCTCCTAGTCCTCTCCCCGAGTCATTTTCAGGATTTCATCGGTGGTTTGCCGCCCCTTCCAGAGACCTCGAGCAGAAGTCAGTGGAACTTTGGGAACAGGAGTATCATCGACGGCTTGCGCTAGAATCGCCCTGACTTCTGCCTCCATCGACCGTTGGTGCTCTGCCGCTCGCATCCTAAGCTTCTGTTTGACAGGTTCGTCCAGATTGCGGATGGTTAGGCTTGTACTCATCTATGAAGTGTAGGCATTGCTAGCATTGATGTCAAGGCAGGAGCTCTTATCTCCCTCTTCTACTCTACGGGAATCTCGAGTGTCACCCGGGTTCCACCTCCGGGCCGAGCCGACAGGAGGCAAACGGCACCAGAACCGTAGCGCAGCGCCAGCCGTTGTCTGACGTTCGACACACCGTAGCCGCGTGATGTAGCCTCTCCTTGGTTGAGCGAATCGATCAGACTGGGCGGAATTCCGATACCATCGTCTTCTACCTCAATCGTCAGTCGCTCGGAATCGAGACGGCATCGGATGATGATGGTGGCAGGCCTTCCCAATCCTTCCAGCCCGTGAAGAATGGCATTTTCGACAAAGGGCTGCAGGACGAGCTTGGGAACCATAATCCGCATTGCCGAAGGGACGGCTTCGATCTGGTACACGAAGCGCTCCGCCTTGAACCGGAACTGCTGGATCCGCAGGTAGGCACGCACCTGTTCCAATTCCTCCTCGACCGAGATCATCTCTTCTCCCCGGTTCAGGGAGTGACGGAAGAACACGATCAGTGAGTCGACCACCTCGGCAATCTCGTTGGCCTCGATATCCCGTGCCATCCATGAGACTGTGGCCAGAGTGTTGTAGAGCAGGTGCGGGTTGATTTGAGCTTGCAGTGCTTTCAACTCTGAAGACTTCTGGAGCATGCCCCGCTGAAAGTTCTCCCTGAGCAGTTCGTCAATTCTCACGGATAGGCCGTCGAGCCGGTGGGAGAGCTCGCCGATCTCGTCAGCGACGGGGTCATCGATTTGCGAGGTGAAGTTGCCGGCCTCGATCTGTGCGGCATGGGCGACCTGGCGTTGCAGCCTTCGGGAAAAATTCCGTGCCATCCTCTGACTGGCTGCTGCCAGGGCGGCAAGGGAAGCAAGTGCCACAATAAGCAGGATGGGGCTGGCGTCAGGAAGTGACTCCAGCAGATTGGCCGCAGGAACCGCTGAGTTGATGGTCCAGGGGGCTTCAGCCAGTGTGCGCGAGTAGGCTGACTTGGGGTATTCCTTGCTCTCATGAGCAAGGGTCCCGCGAATCAAACGATGGTTCTCGTCCTCGGCCCATAGTAGAATCCAAGGCTCGCCCAACGCCACGAGGCTCGAAAAGATCCTGTCCACACTGATTCTGAGGCGAAGAAGACCGATGGGCTGCGTCTCCACCTGAGCGCTGCCCAGGCGAAAATACAGGCGGTCGAAGACCACGGTCCGTGGCTCTTGGGAATCAAGCCAGATGTGGGTGGTGCTCCCTGTGTCCGCCAGCCTGGCGTAGTCAGGAATCTCGGCGAGGGTCCTGACCGGAATCACCAGATCGTCGTAGCGGGCCAAGGTCTGATTGGCAACGAAGTACGAAACGCTGGCGACCTCCGGATTCACCGACCGCAGTTGTCGAAGGTGATCGATAAAACCTCCGACAACGTACGCTTCCCAAATCTGAAGATCACTGGTGTATTGCCGGGAAAGGACCTCGTTCACCGAATTATCCGTATAAAAGATGTCCTCAATGCGGAGGCCGAGCCGCAGGTTGTAGGAGATGGCATCGGCAACCGCGTCTACTTGCCTTCGTCCTGTTTCCTGTAGGTAGCCATGTTGGCTGTTGCCCAGCAGGAGAAAGGCAGAAACGCCCATCGTCGCTATGCCCAGGAGCACAACCCAGAGGTAGTTCAGAAAGAGTTTGTTGGCGAGATTCAGCGAGCGGTACCACGCGCCTATTCGCTCTCTCATGTCTCTATCCGCGCGCTTGAATCGCGCAGCCGCGTCGGACTGACACCAAAATGATTTCGAAAAACCGAACAGAAGTAACTCACGTTGGAGAATCCAACCAAGGCGGCGATTTCTTGGGTCTTCATGCTGGTGGCAGCAACCAAGTCGCGGGCTTGGTTCATGCGGGTCCGCGTCAGAAAGTCTGAGAACGTCAGGCCAAACTCACGGCGGAACACGGTGCCGATGTAGTAGGGCGTCAGGTTCTCCAGGTCCGCAAACTCCGCAAGCGTCAGATTCTCCGCGTACCGTTCCTCAATGGCCAGTTTAATCCTTCTGGCCAGCGAACTGGTTCGGTTTTCGGCAGCGGCCGCAACGGCAAGAGCGAACTCCTGGCAACGCGATACAGCGTAGTGTACGAGGTCGTCACCGCTGTCGAGCGTGCTTACCGCCTGCCAAGTCAACGACAATGCCGGACCGCCCGGGAAGGATTCCCCCGCAAAACGGGCGGCCGTGCGCTGGGCTGCCAGGAGCAGGCTGGCAACCCAACTCTTCAAGACGGTACCTTCCGGGGTTTGTCGGGACGCTGAAAAGTACCAACTCCGGATCAAGGTTGAACATTCCGGGGCGTTTCCAGTCTGTACCAACTTCACAAGCTCGCTTTCGGTCTCGTCGTAAAAAAGGGGATCCAGGGCGGCGGTGACCACGTCGGAGTGGCGGATCAGCTGTCCGGGCTCGACGGCCAGGTGAAGCGTCACGGCTTCTTCTGCTTGAACAAAGGCCGCGCGCAGATTGTCCAGGGCAAGGACCTCCCGGCTGACACCGACAAGGGGATGAGCCAGACCCCGGCCCCGGTATCGCCACATGGCATGCTGGGACAGCTCTTCCAATTCCTGCGGCTGCGTCGGCCGCTCTGGTGAAGCACTGCCAATGACAAGGGCCAATTCACTCTCACTGGTCCAGGCATGCATGAAACGACCTCGGAGGCTTTCGAGGGCGACCAGCGTCTGAACGAGGGCAACGCGATCGAGTTCCTGGTCCTCTGTGGACTGCTTGACGGAGGGCAGCTTGATCAGCAAGACCTGCCAAGGCGGGAACCCGGGTTGAAGCTGAAGGTATTCCACCTTTTCGAGAAGCTGTGAGGTCGGCATCCGACCTGTCAGAGCATCGGCCACATACCGTTCCCTGAGCAGCGGAAAGCTGTCGGCAAGCCGTTGCCTCGCAAGGGTCTCGGTTTCGGCGGCGTGCAGTGCCTGCCACCTTGAGCTGGCAGCGGAACGGACAGTGCTGATGAGGTTCTCTGCCGACACCGGCTTGAGCAGATAATCGTGGGCTGAGATTCGCAGCGCGCTGCGAATATACTCAAACTCGTCGTGGCCACTGAGGAAGATGACCTTGGTGTGAGGGCATTCCTTCCGGACGGCCTCGGCGAGTTCCAGCCCCGTCATCTGAGGCATGTGGATGTCGGCAATCAGGATGTCGGCTTGATGCCTGCGTACGGCGGCGAGCCCCTCCCTGCCGTCACTGGCTGTCGCCACCAGCTTGAGCCCTATGGACGGCCAGTCCACCAGGGACTTGATAGCACTGAGGTGGTCCATTTCATCGTCAACAATCACCAGAGAAAGCATTCGTTCATGATAGACCCGGTGCCAAATTCGGGACAGCAAGAATCGAACACGAATTTTCACTAGGCCAGAACGAATCAACAAAAGCCTCAGACCCAAGCCCCCCTTTATCCCGCGAAGTTACGACGAAAAACGACGAAACCTTTGGATTTACGACCGGGAGAACCTGCCGCACACTGATCCCATGAAGCAAGGCATCCGCGCAAAAATCGCAGGACAACGACAGCTGCTTGTCGTTGCTGCTCTCGGCACCATCTGGTTTCTGGTCTTCTGCTACTACCCGATGTGGGGCTCTGTGATCGCCTTCAAGAAGTTCGACTTTGCATCGGGAATTTGGGGAAGCCCGTGGGTGGGATTCGACCACTTGGTTGAGTTCGTGCAAGACCCAGACTTTCTCAACATTCTGCGCAACACGATTGGGATCAGTGTGCTGAAGCTTGTGTTTGGATTCCCGGCCCCCATCCTCTTGGCTCTCCTCTTGAATGAACTGGGATCCACAACCTTCAAGCGTTGGGTTCAGACCTTCTCGTATCTGCCGCACTTTGTTTCTTGGGTCATCATTTCGGGCGTATGCTTCGAGCTCCTTTCGCCGACGAGTGGTCCCGTGATTCCCCTGCTGGCCCAATGGGGTTGGGTCGATCCGAATCTGGTCATCTTGGGAGAGCCGGACTTGTTTTGGGGGCTGGCTGTTGTCACGGAGGTTTGGAAAGAAATCGGATGGAACGCCATCATTTATCTGGCTGCCATCACCTCCATCGATCCGGGGCTCTACGAGGCTGCCAAGGTCGATGGCGCTGGAAAGTTCCGCCAGGTCTTTGCCATCACGCTGCCCTCGATTGCTCCCACCATTTTCATCATGCTGACCATCACGATTGCGTACCTGCTGACCACGAACTTCGATCAGCTGTGGCTCTTGCGCAACAGTGCCGTTGTTCCGGCGTCCGAAGTCATTGACACCCATGTATTTGTCCAGGGAATCCAGGTGGGCCGCTATGACTATGCCACCGCCGTGGGCTTGTTCCGGTCGGTGGTCAGCTTGGTACTCCTGATTGCCGCCAACAGGCTTTCAAAGAGAATCACAGGCACGTCGCTTTACTAAAAGGAAATGAGAATGGCTATCAAAAAAACTCCCGGTGAGCGTCTGTTCGCAGTTGTCAATTCCACACTGATGGTTCTGCTCGTTCTTGTGACCTTGTACCCGTTCTGGTACATCGTCATCTATTCCTTCAACGTCGGAACTGATGCCAGGTCAGGCGGCTTGACGTTCCTGGTTCGTCAGCCGACCTGGGAAAACTACTCGGTGATTCTTGGTGACAAACAGATCACGAACGGCTTCTTTATTTCAACGGCGAGAACCCTGATCGGCACGGTGACGTCGGTTTTCTGCACAGCGTTGTTCTCCTATGCGATCAGCCGGAAAAAACTCTTGGGCCGCAAGTTCATCACCGCACTGTTGACTTTTACGATGTTCTTCAGCGCGGGAATCATCCCTGTCTATCTGCTGATGCGTGATCTGCATCTGCTCAACAACTTTTTGGTGTATATCATCCCGGGCCTGCTTTCGGCGTTCATGGTCATCATCACGCGAACCTACTACGAGGCGAGCATTCCTCCGTCTGTGGAGGAATCGGCCATGATGGACGGCGCCAGTGATCTCAAGATCTTCTTCGGGATCATCTTGCCGGTCTCGGCGCCCATCCTCGCCACCGTTGCGCTGTTCGTCGGCGTGGGAAACTGGAATGACTGGTTCGCCGGCTACATCTACATGACCAAACCAGACCTTGTCCCCCTGCAGACCGTGATGGTTCAGATCATCAATCAGGCGGCAGCCAGCGCCATGATGGCCTCGGAGCGAGGCTTTTCGTCCGGCATCGTCACCGGTGTGACCATCGAGTCGGTCCGGGCTGCCACCATGGTGGTTGCCATCGTCCCCATCGTTCTGGTGTACCCGTTCCTGCAGAGGTATTTCGTGAAGGGGATTTTGGTAGGGGCTATCAAAGAGTAATAAACGGAGCCTTGAGGCACCGAAAATGAGAAGGAGGATTTCATGAAAAGGATACGATTGACTGCATTCGTGGTTTTGACATTGTTTGCGTGCATTCCGTTCGCCGCTGCCCAAACGGCACCGGCAACGATCAAATGGTTTGTCGACGGTACCTGGTACAAGCCCGTTGCGCAGTCCAAGGACAGCGTGGTCACATCGTTTGTTCTGTCCGAGACGAATGTGAACGTCGCTGCGTCAAACCCCAGCGAAGACAAGGGTGAAAAGCTGAACCTGATGCTGGCGGCAGGCGATGACCTGCCTGACCTTATCACGGAACCTGACCAGATCCGCTGGAGCCGCCTGGTGCAGTCCGGAGCCCTGCTGGACCTGACTCCCTACCTGTCGAAGCTCACCAATCTGTCAGAGACCGTCCCCCCGACCATGGTCAAACTGCTGCGAGAGTCGGATGGAAAATTGTACGGCCTGCCGTCGATCTTTGCCACCGAGGTGACGCGCGGCTACCGGGCCCTGATGTACAACCAGACCTACTACGACCAGCTGGGCAAACCCAAGGTCGATACTTGGGCCGACTTTGAGAAGGCCCTCGCGAGCGTTAAGGCGCTCAAGTCGCCCCAAGGTGAGTCAATCATTCCCCTCAGCTTCGGTGGCCAGAATGGCCTCGTCGGGTCGAACCTGCCGGCCAATGTGTCAGCAGGGTACGGGGTTCCCGTCGTGGCGCTTTCCGGTAACGGGCTCATTGCCTATACCAAAGACGGGCCTGTGAGTTTCGTGGGAACCGAGGCGTTCAAAAAGACCGTGCTCCTGCTCAACCGCTGGTTCAACGCGGGCTACATCGACCGAGAAGCGTTCATCCAGTCGAACGAACAGTTCATGGCGAAAGTGGTCTCCAACCGGGTGGCCTTCACACTCGACAGTTATTGGGGCATGGACTTCTACGGCACAGGCAAGGATGGCGACTCGAGCAACCGGCAGATCTCGAAGGAAAAGAACGCCTGGTGGGGCATGCGGCCGCCTGTCGATGCCTCGTTCAAGGGCACTTACAAGAACTGGGATACGGCTCCGTCGGCAGCCTGGCACCTGGGGGTCAGCGCCAAGACCAAGAATCTGGATGCCGTGCTCCGGTACCTGAACTGGTGCCTCAGCGCGCGCGGTCAGTTCATTCTGTGGACGGGCTACGATCCGGCCGGCAAGTTCACCGAGATGGAAGGCAAATTCTTCACCAAGGTGCCGGGGACAAACGTGCTCAAGCCGAATGCCGAGGCCGTGAAGGCGGAATCCGAGAAGCTGGGAGGGAACGAGAAGTACCAAGCGAAGTACGGTGTGTTCTGGAACAACCCCCTGCTGGCGCAGGACATCGAGGCGCAGACGACATTCCTTGGCGACCGGGGCCAACTCGACGCCATGACCAAGGAATGGGTGTGGGACGGTGTGCTCTATGCCAACATCGATGTTGACGCCGGGACGCCCGAACTGGCGATGTTCCAGAAAATCCGGACCCTAGCGAATTCCGAAACCACCAAGGCCATTTTGCAGAAGAGCCCTGCCGAAGCGGAAAAAATCATCAACGCCCTTCAGAAGAGCGTTAAGGATGCCGGCATCGATAAAGTCGAGAAGGTCTGGAAGGCGAAATATGCCGCCAACCAGGTCAAACTGAAGTAACGAACAAACAACCGAACTCCAACCGATTGAGGATATCCATGAAGAGCACTGAGCTTTACTTTGACACGCCTGCATCCGAATGGCTCGAGGGTATCCCCATCGGCAATGGCACCTTGGGTGCCGTTCATTGGGGGCCGCCAAACCGGCAGGTCTTCACGCTGAACCACGATCGCCTTTGGCGGAACAGCGTTTCGAAGCGGCTGGTTACGCATTCTCTCATTCCTGAGGTAAGGCGGATGATCCTGGAGGGGCGGGGAAAGGAGGTGGAATCCTTCTTCCACGCAGCCATCCAGGATCAGCCGGACGCCATCAATGCCTACCAGGTGTTCTGTGACCTCTCTGTGGAGGCCGAGTCAACCAGCGAGACCCAGGACTTTCGTTCTACCCTGGATATGGCGACGGCGATTGCAAGTTGTCGTTTCACCCAGGGCAACGTCAGCCATGAGTACGAGTTCTTTGCCAGTCATGAACTGAACCTGATCTTTGTCCGACTCGCCGGCACGGGTTCTGAGGTTCGCCAGTACCGGCTGGAACTGAGCCGAGTTGCGGATCCGGAGTGTGAGTGCTCAACGACCTTGGTCCATGGCCAAATGGTCCTCACAGGACGCTTCGTTGAGGGAGTTTCGTTCGCGGCAGTGGTTGATGTTGAAGGACAGAACACTCAGGTTGCCTGGGAGAACGGCAGTTTGTCGGTCAAGGCCGTTGGTGAAGTCATTCTTCGTATCGCTCTGAGTACTTCGCTGGCGGCCCTGGACCCGTTGGAATCTTGCCACGACACCCTCAAGGGCGCCCGCGCGCTCTCGTACGAGGCCGCCAAAGCGCAGCACGTGGCATCCCATCGAAACCTGTTTGACCGCTGTCGGCTGCAACTTGCCTCTGACTTCGACGGGACCAGCGAGCAGGTTTACGACGAAGCGACGTCAGGTCGGCAGGTCAGCAACTTCGTCCACGAGCAGCTGTTCCACATGGGACGCTACCTCATGCTGAGCAGTTCCCGACCGGGGTCCTGGCCTATGAACATTCAGGGTTTGTGGAATAACAAGATCGACCCCATGTGGGAAAGCTCGTATACCACCGACATGAACATGCAGATGCATTACTGGTCGGCGTTGTCGTGCAACCTGTTTGAGTGTCTGACCCCCGTGTTCGATTGGCTGTGGTCCAACCTTCCCACCATGAAGCGCCACGCCAGCGACATCTTCGGCGCCAGCGGCATCTACCTGCCGCAGTACTCAGACTTCAAACTGTCACCCAGCAAAGGCTACTGTTCGTTTCAAGTTCTCTGGTCCGGCGGAGCGACCTGGCTGGCCCAGCATTTCTTTGATTATTGGAAGTACTCGGGGGACGATGCGTTCCTCAGAACGCGGGCTTTCCCCTATATGCTCCTCTGCGCGGACTTCTACAAGGACTTTCTTCAGAAGGACGAGAAGGGCCGGTATTTCAGCTGTCCCTCGGCATCACCCGAAAACACCACGGCGCAAGGGTCCTGGCTGGTCAACACCGCCACCATGGATATCTCGCTGGTTCGCGAGCTTATGACGCATCTGCTGGAAGCGGACGACCACCTTCGGGCGGGACATCCCGATAAGGCGCTTTGGCGCGAGATCATTGAAAATCTTGTGGACTACCCAATCTCCAAGAACGGAACCTTGGCCGAGTGGCTTGAGGCCAGCGCCCAGGGTGATCCGGGGCACCGGCATATCTCCCACATTTACGGTCTGTTTCCGGGCCGCGAGTTTTCCCCCCGTCACACACCCGAACTCCACGCTGCCGCCCTGAAAGCCATCGAACGACGACGCGAAAACGGCTTTGGAAGCGCCGCCACGTGGTCGCATGCGTGGTACGCCTGCTGTTTCTCCCGTTCGGGCGAAGGTGAGAAGTCGCTGGCGAGCGTCGACGATATCATCCGCTGCGGCATGCTCAGGAACTACTTCACCACCCACAACGACTGGCGGGAAAGCGGTCTGTCCTCCCTTATGATCGAGTCGCGGCTGTTCCAGATCGATGCGCTCTTGGGAGGCGTTTCAGCGATTGCGGAGATGCTGGTTCAATGCGACCAGGACGGAATCCGGCTGCTTCCGGCCTTGCCCCCGCGCTGGCCTGAGGGGCAGGCCCACGGTCTTCGCGTCTACGGCGGGTTTGAAATCGACCTCGCCTGGAAGAACGGCCTTTTGACCAAGGCGAGCATTCTCAGCCACCGCGGCGGTGACTGCCGGGTGACGGTGGGCCAGGACATCCATTCGTTTATGACGGAAGCCGGGAAGAGATATGAGCTGTGAGGAGAGGCGAAGCTGGTCGCTGCAGGCCTATAGCGTCCCCTGCCAGTAGACCCAATCGTCGTTGTCAGAAAGGTCGTAGACACTGAGTTCCAGGTATATCTCGGTACCAGCTTCGAGGGGGTGATAATCGAGTTCAATGTCTTCCCAGGTTCGGCCGTCGAACCCCCAGTCTTCGGTCATCTGCATGGTGCTGGTACCCTCACGAACCTTTGACCGGTTTGAGTTCCGCCAACATGCCGTTGTCGCTTTCTTTGTACAGTGCCGAGGAAAGGACCTCACCCTCGTCGGAAAAGGTTATGTCCATATACACATAATCGTAGGTGTCGGGGTTGATTTTCCCAGTTTTGAAGTAGGCGAAGGGAATGGAGTAAAGATTGTCTCCTTCTTCGGTGCTCGACAGGCTCAAGTAGCCGTAGGTCTCAAGTTTTCCTTGGCGCAACTGCAGAACCTGCCCGTCCCAGGAACCTTCCACGAGACCCGAATCGATGTCGATAGAGGCGGGGGAATCGCCTAAGAAAACGGTGGAATCGTCGGACACAATCCCATAAGAAAACAGGCTGTCGACAACGTTTTTGGCACTCGCCACGTTGAGGCTGGCGCTGAGGGTAATCGTATCACCTTGAACATCGGACTCGCCTAAGTTTTCGTCGACCAAAAAAACCGGGCCTATTGGCTTGGCATTGGCTGCGGGCTTAGTGCTGGGTGGTGTCCCGGTGCCATAATAGGAGGCGAGGAAATCACGCCACAGAGAGGGGCCCGCCGTATCGTAGCCGGCGTCATAGAATTTCTTGCGGTTGGGAAAGTAGATCGAAATACCCGACGAGTTCTTCAAAGGTTTCCCGGCATCTTTGGCAACAACGACTTTACCCAGGGCGGCAATTACGGCGTCCCGCTGGGGACCGAGCTTGGGATTTTCAACGGCGGCAGCTTTGACAAAGGCGCCGAGGTCGAGCATGTTGGTGTCTTCCTCGGGCTTGCCTGCCTTGCCATACGCCAGGGTACTTCCGGCGCTGCGGCCGAGGGCTGGCGCAAAGTTCACAATTTCCTTTTTGGCACCATCGGTAAAGGCCCCGACGGCTTTTTCAAGGATTCCGAAATTGGATAAATCGACGAGGCTGAGTGTGACTTCGTCTTGGTCCCCTTGAGCCGCTGCATGAGCCATGTACCCCTTGAGGATAGCATTGCCGAGGGCAGCTCCGTCACTGGACGGGTTCTTTTCAAGCGCGGAAAGGCTTCGCCAATCCCAGCCGTGGCCTGGTTCCAACTCCTCGCTGGCCAAGTACCAGGTGGCAAATTTCTGCAGCTTGGCCATGGCTTCATAGGAGGCCATCAGGCAGGCATCAAAACCGATAATATCCAAGGCACTTAGTTTTGCGGCGCTCAAGCCTCCACTCACTCCCTTGCTGATAACCTCAAGGGACAGTCCCGAGTCCGCGGATTCGTCGACGCCGAAGCCCGACCAGCCGCCCCCATGGTCCCAGAAAAACAAGCCGTAGTGTTCGGCGGGAAATTGGGCTGTCGACTCTTTGATGAAGCGGGTGAGGGTGGCGGGATCACCCATATTGGCCTTACCCCAGTCGGCTAATTCCTTGTATTTTGTGGTACTGCCGGGGGTAAGAAGTTTGGGGGTTTTCCAGGACTTTATCCCTCCCACGTTGGCTTGGGAATAATTGGACCCACGGTCGGCGAGTATGACGAGGTTGACGTTTTTCCCGGTACCGGCGCTGAGCATTTCGTTGAGATCGTCTACTGCCGACTCTTCCAGGTCGTTGTCTCCCAGCATGTAAACCATGATGGTCCATGGTTTTGTCTCAAGGGCACCAAGGAGGCACAGCGGGGTCAGAGCAAAAAACAACAGGAAAGTGATGAGCTGTTTTGAAAATGTTTTCATGACTGTTCTCCTATGTTACTTGAAAGATACTGTACCGGGTGCACTACGGTGACGCCTTGCCGAATTCCGGCCGGATAATGGACTAGATTGCCCGTGACCAGCCAAGCGCCGGCACTCTGGGCCAGAGCGAGAAAGCGCAGGTCATCGGGGTCGGGACCCTTCAGGGGCCAAGGTCCCGGTTCGTTCAGCATAAGACTGTTCTCGATAAAATACTCCAGCCAGTAAGGTGGAAACCCGTGCGCCTGAAACTTGGACCGGCCGAAAACCTGACGATATTCCGCGGCCACCGAGGGACACAAGACCGGCTGGACCAAGCCTTCCAAAACCCAATCCATGACGATTTTTCCCGGCGGACCGTGAGGATTGATTCCGGCCGAGACCAAAACATTGGTATCAAGAACCACCAGTCTCATGAAGCAGAAGTGTTCCGAAGGCCGCTTCGGGCAAGTTGGATTTCCAGGTTGATCTGTTCGTCCGTCAGGGTATCCAGACCAGCTTCACGGGCAAGCCGCCAACTCTCGCGAAGGCTGGCTTTGGCCAGAGTGCGACGCAAGTCCTGGTCCTCAAGGGCGAGATCTCCCACCACTGGCACCAAAAAGTAGGCCGGTCCATTTTGGCCAGAAAGGAGGATTGTCTCGTCCCTGGGAACAGAAGTCAGCGCCTTGGCACCACGGGTTCGGAATTCGCGTAAAGAAACTTGCCGCATGTTCATCCTCTTGAGCTGAAAGTGTAGTCACTTCGGCTACGGTTGTCAATTTGCTTCATTTTTCTTGGAACGAACGGTAGAGCAACAGGTCGTAGACAATCTTCAAGCCTCCCGCCAGGACCAAGGGAGCCGCCAGCATTCCCGGCACCGCGACAATGAGGCCGCACAACACCGGCGAAATCGCGCTTCCGGTTGTTCTGGCAATCCCCGTCCAGCCGGCGGCTGCCGAGCGTTCATCGGGGGCAACCACCGCCATGGTGTAGGCTTGTCGGGTGGGCACG
The DNA here is from genome assembly GCA_020049045.1 of Spirochaetota bacterium. Lineage (GTDB taxonomy): Bacteria > Spirochaetota > Spirochaetia > JABEVK01 > JABEVK01 > JAIFLN01. The sequence continues at coordinate 22,089 of JAIFLN010000017.1, forward strand.
TCCATCTGGCTGATGCTGAAGCGTACCAGCAGCAGTCCCGACGCCCAGAACAGATCGGGCATAAACGGTACCAGGATCAGCAGAATATTCGACGGGATGTGCGTGAAGACCATGGTGCGGATCAGGCCGATCCGCTTGGCAAGCCAGGCCGCCGAAAGAGCCGAAAGCCCTGCCAAAATGTTGGCGGCAAAGAACAGCGAACCCAGTACGACCACATCGGCCCCGAAGCGGACATGAAGCCACCAGGCCAGAAGGCTCTGCATCACAAAGCCCCCGGCAAAAGAGTCCAGCGAGAACAAGGCCGACAGTTTCCAGACGATCTTCCGCGATTGGTGCAGACCGAACCGAGACTGTACCGGGATGGAAGTGGTCTCGACTTCACGGCCCAGGGCCAGGAAGAGGAGGGCTAGCAAGGCGCCAATGCCAGCGTAAAGTCCGATAAGCCACTGGTAGCTGGTCAGGGGCAAGAGAAATCCGGAAACCAAGGCCCCGGCGGCTTGTCCGATTCTCTTCGTGCACCAGCTGGGAAACGCTGGCCTGTTCAATGGCCAGAAAGGGGCCGACTTCATTGCCGCTGGGGCTGATGACCCCGATGGCCGCAGCCACCAGCAGAAGCCAGTAGTTGTCGGTGAGAGCAAAGACCACCCCGGCACCGGCCATCAAAAGGGCGCCCAGGATGAGCATTCTCCGCCGACCGATACGATCGGTGTTCACGGTGATCCAGAGAGAAATCAACGTGTCGCCGATCAAGGTGAGGCTCAACAGCAAACCCACCTCACCGGCGCTGAAACCGAGGCTGGTGAGGTACAGAACCAGGAACACCGAGATCAGCCCGAACGCGAAGAGGCGCAGAATTCGGGTCAGAAAGAGGAGGAAGACGCTTCGTTCAGCGGAAGGCACCGTCGTGCTTCCCTCGCCGGATCATTTCCTGGCAGTAGGCGTAGAGGGCATCGTAAACAACAGCCTCGGCCGCAATCTGTTCGTGGTCGTCCCGGTATCCCAGGTGGCGAAAGCCTTCGGCAACCGCATTGAGTCCGGCACTTTCCGGTTGGTTCCACAAGGCGTTGTCGGTGTCGGCCCCGTTCACGATCTTGGCGAGCAAGACCATCGCCGGATCGGCACCCAGGTTGAACTTCTTTACCATGGCGTCGAAGGAACACTCTAGTCCATGATGGCCCAATTCGACCTCGGGCACGTCGTAGGGTGTGGCATTTTCAGCGGCAGCTTGTGGCATCACTTGATCGGCCTCAACGAACAGAAACTCGGCCTTGGTATCGATGAAGCGGCGGATGAGCCAAGGGCAGGCCACTCTGTCCACTTTGACGTTCTTGCGAGTGATCCATTTCATATTGTCCCCCCGCGCGAAGTATAATGCAGAAAGTCTTGCCGGCGGAGAAGTAGCAACGCGTCAGCCTGATTCCCTAGCCCACCCCTCTTGTCCACTCCTGGGAGCAGAGCTACAATCACACCATGAACGCCGTGGTCACCAGCAAAGAACAGTTGAGGGACCTTTGGGTGGATCTCTACGGCTCCGACGGTCGGCCCGACTGGTCGCGCCTGTTGCCCTACTATCATCCCCAGATCCGCTTTCGAGATACCGTCCAGGGGATCCGGGGAATTGGGAAGTTCACCGCCATGACCGAGCGGTTGTCCCGGCGCTCGGGCCACCTGAAGATGACGGTCCACCACGTTGCCCAGACCGACAATGTCTTTTTTCTCGAATGGACGCTCACCCTCCGCTTCAACAATCTTCCCGAGTCGGCGATCTGCGGCACAAGCCGGGTGGTCCTGGAACCCGGTGGCAAGATCGCCGAGCAGCGGGACTACTACGATCTGTGGGGCGATATTTTTGACCATATTCCCGGCTGGGGCCGCCTATACCGGCTTATCCTGTTCCGGCTGTTCGGCTAAAGGAGGGCACCATGCCCAAAAAGATTATTGATGACGAGCCCTTCATCCGGACCGTCGAAGCCCTCATCGAACCGGCCGAAGTCAGCCAGCTCTACTTCTTTCAGAATTTCAAACGGATGTTACCGGCTTCGTGGTTCAAGGCCCTGTTGGCCCGCACCTCCCGCAAGACTCCCTACATGGGCTTCGTGATCGAGCCCTACAGCCTGTTCCTGTTCTTCAAGATCCAAGACCTTGAAAAGGCCCGTTCCTATCTGCCCGAACGCTACGAACTGAGCCAGGCCCGCATGTTCGAAGGGGATGAACCGGATTACTACCTGGGGATGGGGGTCTTTCACGCCCGGGCGAGCGCCTTTTGGGGAACCCGCCACGAATCCTACCTGGTCGCCCGCGACAAAAAGACAGGGTTGCTTTCCTGGATCTTCATCGACATCTTGAGCGACACCCTGATTGCTGTACCGTCCAAGGGAGTGGCAGACCCAAACTGCACTTCTGCCCTGTTCACCACCAACTCGAAGGGCAAGGTCTACCTCGACATCGAAGAGGCCGGGACGGGCCGGCGCTTGAAGCTGACGGCAGACCTCAAGCGGGCTGTGACCCGGAAGCCCGACGAGACCCTCTGGGTTATGGGGAACACCTCCATTGCCCACAGTAAAGCTCTGGCCGGTGGCCGGGAGGACCCCTTCGCGGTGATCTTTGACCCCGCCGAGGTCGAGAGTGCCCTGGATGTTCCCCCCGCGGACATCGTGGTGGAAGTGAACACGTTGTTCCCCGGTCTGGCTGGTGCCGAGGTGGTCAAATCCGCTTGTTTTCCCTTTGCCCAGCATTACATCGCCGACAGCCCCGGCTGCCGGACGGCGGTCAAAGACCCCGACGACATGGTTGAGGCCTACGGGCGCATCGCGGGGATGGGTCGTTTGACTCCCTTCTCGACAAAAAGCCTCCGGAAGGTCTTCTTTATTGGGATTACTTTCTTCCCGGTTCTGAGTATCATCTTGTTCACCTTACTTCTGACACGCTGACACGGGGGCATCATGGACCAGGACGAAAACAGGAACTTCATCGCTAGGACCGAAGCACTGGTGAAGCCTCAGGACGTCACTACCATCAGCTTCCTGGGGGACTTCAACCGCTTTCTCCCCCTGAAGATCCAAGACAAGATCATGCGCAAGGGCAGCCTGACCATCCCCTACATGGGCTTCATCGTCGATCCCTACTGTTTCTTTCTGGCCTATAGGATCACCGACCCGGACAAGGCCCAGGCGGCCCTGCCTCCTGGGTACGAGCTGGTCGACACCAGCCTTTTTGCTGGGGAGACGCCCTGTCCCCTGGTCATTGCCGGGGCCTTTTCGGTGAGGACCTCAGCCTTCATCGGAAACCGGATAGAGTTCTACCTCATCGCCCGGAACAAAGGTACTGGTATGGTCTCGTGGATCATCGTCGACTACGAAACCAATACCAACAACTACGAGCCCAAAAACGGTTTCGGCGGGTACACTGCCGATCCGGCTGTGTTCACCACGACGCCCTATGGGGAACTTCTAGTTGACTTTGTGGGAAAGTCCCCCGACCGACGGCTGAGTTTCACGGCCAGGCTGGAGCCCGCCCCTTGGAGGGATTTGAACGCCGAGCTTTGGGTCGAGGGCAACCTTTCGATCGATTACGGTGGAGATCTCAGGGTGTCCTCATCCCAGCCCTTCAGTCTCATTTTCGATCCCGTCCTGATGCAGAAGGCCCAGGAAGTCCCCCTTCAAAACGTGGTGATTACCGGAAACACGTACCTGCCAGGGTTCTTCGACCCGGCACAGCCTGTGTCGGCGGCCGTCTTCCCCTACAGCCAGCACTTCATCATCAAGCAGGATCTGGTGGCTGGCGCTGTCAGCGATCGTGATGGCCTCTTGCATCTGGCTGGCGAGTTTCTTGGTCGCACGGGATTCAAAACCATGAGCGGGGACGACATCAAGAAGCCCCTGTTCCGGGGGATGTTGATCTCGTCGGCAGTGACCTACACCCTCATCGTGATCCTGCTTCTCAAAGTGCTCTTCGGATAGCCTCGGCCGCCACTCGTCCGGTTAGCAGGGCAATGGGAACCCCGGCCGGGCTGTAGGTCCACTGGCCGGCCTGGTAAATTCCCTTCACATCTGTTCGGGGGGCATGGTGAAGGCTGGTCAGCTGCCGAGGCACGGGGATGGGGTGCTCCAAGCTCCATCCTGTGATGGCCCCTTGGCTGGTCCCGAACCGGCGTGACAGGGTTAGGGGAGTGGCGCTGTCGGCGAACAGCAAGCGCGACCGCAGGTCCGGGTACAGGCTCGACTCCAGGGTATCAAGCATGGCGTCGGTCAGAGCCTGACGGAAGAGAGCCGACCAACCCGCCTGATCGACCTGTTCGAAGAGCTCGCCGTCGATGAGCAGACTAACCACCAGGCCCGTCCGGCCCGAGGGAGCCAGACGGGGGTCCTTGAGCACCGGAAGAGAGATTTCGTAGGAGTTGTACCGACAGAAGTCCCCGACCCAGGCCAGGATCTCCTGTTGGCTCAACTTGTCGAAGCCGGCCTTGAGGCTCTCCAGGGTTCCCCGGTGAAGCTCTCCTAGACCTTTGGTTCGAGGGGTGTAGATCAAGTGCCCCCGGGAAAGGGCAGCGAAGGCTTCGGGGGGCTGGTCGACGCCCAGGAAGAGGGTGAACACCGATTCGCCCACCTTCAGCGGCAAAAGAGCTTCCCGCCTCCGGGCCAGCCTTCGCCCCGGGCCCGGAGCTAATCCCTGGGGATTGAGGCGGCGATAGAGGCTTTTCAGGTCGGCCGCCCACAGCAAAGCATCGTAAGGGTAGGTGGCCCCGTGCTGATCGCGCAGGGTCTTGGCCGCCGGATCAACCTGGACGACCTCGATGCCGGTGCGGATTTGGCCACCTGTCGCTGTGACCCGCTCAGCCAAAGCCCGGGGCAGTTGTCCCGTTCCTCCTAGGGGGTAGAGGTAGTCTTGAAAGTTTTCAAAATACCCGAAGGCGAAGGGTGCCGGAGTTCCTTTGAAGTAATGCTGGCTGACCAGGTCGTTCAGGGCTTGGTTCCTCGAAAAAGCAGCCAGATCGGCCTCAATGGACCGGTGGCTCAAAGCCATCCGCACGACGCCCGCCAGAAAGCGGGGCATCAGGGGGAGGAACCGGGTGAGAAAGAACCCCGGGTCTGCGAAGACATTCCGGAAAAAGGGATTAGGTACCTGGTTAAGGGTTTGCGATACCCGCGACCAAGAGCGGATTCGGCGGGAGATCTTGCCGATCGCCCGGCCTTCCTCTGGAAAGAGCTTGTGCAGAGAGGCGATAAAGTCTTCAACCCCTGCAGGTGTGTCGTAGTGGACGATTTGATCCTTGATGCCCGTCGATACCAACCCCTTCACCATCGGCAACTCGATGCCCAGGTCTTCCAGAAGGGGCTTGAGGATTCCGGCGTTGCCGATGGCCCGGGGCCCAGTATCAAAGACAAAGCCTTCTCGGTTGAAGGATTGCACCAGGCCCCCCACGCCCGGGGATTGCTCGAGGATCAGGACTTCCAGACCGGCGCGCAAAAGGTAAACCCCGGCGGTCAGCCCCGCCATACCCGCCCCGACGATAATCACGCGCTTTTGACGGGGGGTCATGGCAGGCCGCAGAGTTCCATACTCTTGTTCCAGACGGCGGCTACGGCGCCACGGTCCCGGGCGTGGGGGGCCGGACGCTCCTGGGTCGTCAGGTTGAAGAACTGTCCCGAGACGGTGGCCAGCGACGGGTCGGCAGCCAGGTACAGGAGGGCCTGGGCGGAGATCCGAGGATCCTTGGCCGAAGAGAGGACCAGTTTCTTTTTCATATCGCGGTAGAGCTTCCCGTTGTTGTTCCCAATGTTGGTGGTGACGTTCCCCGGGTGCATGGCGTTGATCGTCACCCCGGTGCCGGCGAACTGGTCCTGGAAGGCAAGCATGGTGAGCAGCTGGGCCGTCTTGGCCGCTCCATAGCTTTTTAGTCCCGTGTAGCGGTGCCAATGCCAGCGCAGGTCGCGGGTGTGGACCCCGGCCAGGGCAAACCGGTGCCCCTCGGAGTTGACGTAGAGGATCCGAGCCCGGTTTTCCTTGACCAGTCGAGGCAGCAGGAGCTGGGTGAGCAGGAACGAGCCAAGGTGGTTGACCTGGAAAACCATTTCAATGCCGTCGGAGGTGAAGGTTCTTTTGGTGTAGAAGACCCCGGCGTTGTGAATGAGCACGTCAATCGGGGTTTCGAGGGCCAACAGCTGCCGGGCGCATTCCCGAACCTGCCCGAGGGACGAGAAGTCGACCAGGATGGTCTGTACTTGGCAGCCGTAGTCCCGGGCGAGCTCGCGTTCCTGTTCGGCCGACTTGGCTGGATCGCGGTTGAGGCAGACCAACCGGGCCCCCCGTGAGGCAAAAAGCCGGGCGGTTTCCAGTCCGATCCCCGAGGTCGAACCTGAAAGCACTACCGTCTTTCCTTTTAGGTCCGCTTCGCAGTCCAAAGGATCCCGGCCTTCGTTTCGGATCAGTTCGGCCATGTCGCGGATCCGGTAATGGAACAGGTAGCCTAGCAGTCGAATCATGGTGCCTTCCTGTCGGTGAGGATAGGGGCGGGCTCCCCTGGTGTCAAGTTTAGCCCGATTGCCTGCAAGAGCCCGAAGTCGCTAAAACGAGGGCCGACCCCGAGGAGTCCAGCCCCAAGGGCATGGTCACGACCAGGTTCTCCGTCACAGCAAACAGTGTTGTGTAGCTCTGCGTCGCAACGCCTTAGGGGACCTTGGCTCCGTCGAAGAGCTCACGGGGCAGAGCCACACGTCGAAACAGCACCGAAACTGGTTTTAAGCCCGTAGATGCCACAGTAAGCCGTGGGTATCCGCAGGGATCCAGCCAAATCACTCCCAAAAACCGGGTTGTCGGTCTGCATGTCCATCGCCAAAGGAGGGGTGTTGCCTTTTCCAATCACAATGGGCACCCCGTGCAGCGGCCCGAGAACCTCACCCCGGCGAACGGCTGCGTCAGCTTCGCGGGCTTGGTCGAGGGCGAGGGGGTGGAGTACCCCCGCGCTGAACGAGCCTCTTTGCAGGATGGGTCGAGACCCGGCACACCGCCAGAAGTGCCTTTGTCTCCGCAGCATTAAGGGGGCTCAGGTTCTCGAGGTGGGCAAGCAGTGAAATGACCATGGGTGATGCTAGCGCATTCTTCCAATCAGGGAGATCGGGAACTTGGAGTTTGAAACCTGATGGTCTTCACAAGAGCCAGGATTCCATAACAAATCATAAGGATCCCAACTATGACATTCAGCACGGTAATGGCTTCAGGAGGAATCATGCTTTTCGTTAGAGAAATGCCATAAGTCACGGTACCGAGGAATAACAGTGTCGCCAATCCTGCTCCGGAACCGAAAATCCATAATTCTTGATTTGTGTACCCCTTCTCGAGGGCTTTCGCTGCAAAAATTCCACTCCAAAAAACGATGGTGAGGGGACTGGATAAGGTCAGTGCAAAGCTGCCCATAAAGGCGCTAGCGAGTGACCAATCACTTCCCAGTATCACCTTGTTTTCCAGGACGAGGGCACTGTTCAAGGCAAGTGCTCCAAAGGCCAATAGGACCAACGAACTGAGGATTCCCAGGGTTCGCCGAATTTTTTGGGTTTCGAGCAGCTTTCCAATGCCCAGGATGGAAAGCCCAATATAGAGGTAATCGACCATGGTGACAGCCAAGACACCAAATAAACTAATGAGGAAATTGGAATCAATGGCAATTCCAAGAATATAGAAAAACACAGGTCCAATTGCCAGTTGCAAGAAAAGCCCGGTTAAGAGTCCATTCCCTAGTGGTTTCAATGTCATCTCCGAAGAACTGTACGAGATTGCCCGAGTCAGTTATCGGGAGTAACGGGGGTCCGTGGCAAAGGCCCAATTCAGCCAGCCTAGGCTTCCTGCCCAGAGAAGCCGCTGCCAGAGGCCGGTGTTTTCGGGCTGAAGGCCCGTCATTGCCGACGTGAGTGAGATAAACGTTAAGGCGGTTCCGTGAACCAGCTTTCGCTCGGGCTCCGGATCGGTGATAACCAAATTAAGGGCGGCTGCCGAGATACCGATGCCAGCCGTTGTCGCAAACAGGGAGTGCCATTGGGACTCCGTCGGATTGTAGGGAACACCCTCTACGAAGGGAGAAAGACTGGCAAAACCGGATGCCAGAATTCCCAGGCCCCAGGTGCCTAATCCTAGGCTTAGTGGCCAATCCTGACCTGTGCGAATCGAGTACGCGATGGTAGAACCAGCGACCATGCCCCCAAAGCCTATGAACCCGGCATTCATGATCCAGGCTTTTTCATAACCCTGGGAACCCAGGTGGCTGATCGAGTGTACCCGAAGGTTGTAAGTGTCGGGAGCCGCCCCATGAGCAGAAAGCAGGGCAATTCCAAGATACCCGGTAGCGAACCCAATCTGGGTATCGAAATGATGGATATCGATCATTCCCTTGTCCTGGGAGTAGAGGAAAGTGCTCAAGAGGAGCAGGAGCAGCATTCCCGAAACCAGCACTTTCATTTGAGGGATCCTTTCTGAATCATCCGCGTAACCGAGTCTCGATACGGAGGAAGCCTCAGGGGGAGTTCCCATTGGGGGCTTCGTTCCATCAGACTGCTGGGACGAGTGAAGGCCTTCCAGCCCTCACGGCCCCGATAGCTTCCGACTCCGCTGGCGCCCACTCCACCAAAAGGGAGTTCTCTGTTCAAGATATGGGTGAAGACGTCGTTCAACACATAAGAACCGGCCGGGTAACTCAATCGTAGGCGGCGGAAAAAATCCTTGTCAAGGGAAAAAGCGTAGAGAGCCAGGGGCGACGGGAAGTTCTTCAAGAGAAGGCCAAGCTCGTGCTTGTCCTTGTAGGGAAGGATGGGGAGAACTGGTCCAAAGATTTCTTGAGTCAGCAGCGGTGAAGACTGATCACGGACCGTGACCAACGTCGGTGCGAAGTATCTTTCAGCGGGCTTGTTGTTCCCTCCTGACAGGATTTCTGAACCCTTGAGGAGTGCTTCGAGTCTTTGGAAGTGCGTGTCGTTGATGATCCGGCCGAAGGAAGGGGAAGAGCTGGGGTCAGCACCAAAGAAGTCCCCGATAACCCGCTTCAGTTCGTCGGTGAGTTCGGCAAAAAGGCTACTATGGACCAGCACGCTGTCGGGCGCCACACAGGTTTGACCGGCGTTGTAGAATTTTCCAAAAGCGATGCGCTGCGCGACGAGCCGGAGGGGAAGCCCGGGCTCGACGACACAAGGATTCTTTCCTCCTAGTTCCAGGATGCAGGGAATGAGCCGCGGGGCCAGACTAGCGGCAATCTTCCTGCCGACCGCCGAGCTTCCTGTGAAGAAGACGAAACGGAAGTCCAGATCCAGCAACTCTTTCGCCGTGTCCGGCCCTCCCGTCACCACCCGCAGGACCTGTGGCCCGAAGGCGGCGTTGAGGGTTTTGGCCAGCACATCCGCAGTGTGAGGTGCCAATTCGGAGGGTTTCAGAACGACGGTGTTTCCGGCCGCCAACGCACCGATGACGGGCACCAAAGTCAAGTTGAGGGGATAGTTCCACGGACCCAGGATCAGCGTCGGGCCGTAGGGTTCTCGGGTCGCATAACTTCGGCCGGGCCACAAAAGGAAGGGCGTACCGCGCCGGGAGTTCTGAAAGACACGGCCCAACTGGGGGATTGTCGTATCGATTTCCTGCACACAGAATCCCAACTCGGCAGTGACAGCCTCCATTCGAGGTTTTCCGAGATCGCTGGCCAAGGCTTCGATGAACGCTTCCTGATTGTCCGTGAGGACACGACGCAAACGGAGAAGGGATTCTCGGCGAAAAGCCGGGGAACGGGTGCCTCCCGAAAGAAAGAACTCGAGTTGACCTGCCAACAATTGTTTCGCATCCATTTTCTCCCTCCATGTGTACAGCGCAAACATAGCGCGGTTAGTTTGCACTGTCATCCTGGCCGGGTATCGACCGGGAGACAGGGCACGTCGATCCGAAGTTGGCTGCCTTGGCGATCGCTTTGTGTGTCAGGGAGTCATTCTGAGTCTAGCGTTCGCCCGTCCCTAACCGGTAGAGCATCATCGGTGTTTCCTTGCCGCGAAGCGCCACGTTCTCAAGTCGCTCGGTCACAAGGCTTTTAGACAGCGATTCCGGCAGCGCGCGCAGGATGGTCTCACTCACGAGTATGCTGGTATCGAAACGCTTGCAGGCATCCTGAATGCGCTGGGTGGTGTTGACGGTATCGCCCCAGTACCCGATTTCCTTGTGCTCAAATCCAATCTCGCCAATAACACATGGTCCCAGGTGGAGGCCTGAGGTGTAGACCACGTCTCGGCCGTGGCGAGCGGCAATGCGCTGCCTAATCTGGTCGAACTCGCGGTTGAAGTTGAGCAGCATGCGCAGCGCCTGATCGACCTGCTCGGGCGGCCACACCAGAATTTCTCCGTCTCCCATGTACTTGTAAATCGTACCCTGGAAGTAGCGGGCGTAGGTCTCGAGGGCGTGGTGAAACTCACTCGCCACATCAAAAAACGCCTCAGAACCCAAGTCCTCGGCCAACGTCGTCGAAGCTTTGATGTCAACAAACAACACTACGCGGGTCTCGAGGCGGGGTCTGCGGTAGCGTCCTGAGTACACCTGCGCCACGACGGAGCGTCCGCTGAACTGCGAGAGCGTGGTCACCAAACTCACCAAAATAGCGCAGAAACTGGCGATGGCAACGCCAAAGGTCATCATGCGTGGTGTAAAGAGATCCTCGGGAAAGAATAGCAATCCAAAGGGGAGGGTGACGACGACGGTGGACAACAGCAGCAAACCGATGTTGGCCAGCACACTGGTCAAATACGCCGAACGCTGGCGGCGGAGCAACTCCTGGACCAGCGCATTGGCGGACAAATACACTAACGTCAACACGGAACCGATGGCCAAGCCCGCTAGAAAGTTGCTGAACAACGAAATCCTGGCCGGTTGGAACAATGTCGTCGTCGCAGAGGTGAACAAGCCGACCACCACCGTTGCCTTGAGGATAAAGTGGAACTGCCGCCAGGCGAGTTCCCGTTCCAACTGAGGGCGGGAGAGGAACACCGTTTGCACAAAGAAAGGATATGGCAGGTCCATTGAGAGGTCAAGGCTCTTCCATCTCGGCAACCAGGGCCTTCAAGTTCAGGCGGAAGGCTTCCCGCTCTGACCCCAGGATTTCGAGAAGGCTTTCGCTGGCTTGTGATAACAGCCCCGCCGTTCTCGCCAGGACTTCCCCTCCGGTGGCAGTGAGATACACCAAGGTCTGCCGCCGGTTTTCGGGCCGTTCTTCCTGCCTCACCAAACCTTTAACCTTGAGCGCTGTGATGCGTTGGCTGATCAGCGACTTGCTCTGGTCAAGGTAGCGGCATAGGTTTTCCTGTACCGGAACGGCGACATCGCCCACCGCCATCAGCACGAGGAACTCGGCATAGGTGATGCCTTCGTTGGCCAGAACACTGTCACGGGCGAACTGGTCAATCTGAATCACAAGCTTGTGCACAAGGTAGACTTCGGTTTCGCGGAAGGGGCGTTCGGAGCTTTTCGGATTCATGCTTTCTCTTACCATGTTTCCGTGAAAATCGCCGTTGACCCCCGGCTTTTTAGGAGAGCCGTGACATCGGTCACCATGGCCGGTGAGCCGCAAAGGTAGAACTCGGTTTGCGCCGGATCAAAGGGCAGGGTTTCCAGGAACGCTGTGACACGGCCCGCGAAACCAGTCCCGGCCGCACGCGAGGTGCAGACGACGGCACCGGCCACGCTTTCAGCGAGGTTGTCGGCAGGTGTCCGGCAACCAAACACCACGGTACCGGGTTCGCGCCGGTGCATTGCCAGCAGGGGTGCCAGACCGGTGCCGGTGCCCACGTACACCTTGCGGCGCGAAGTTCCGCTCAGAGCAAAAATGCCCATGGGACCCTCGATCCTCAGGCTGTCGCCAACTTGAGCGCGGCGGAACCACTGCGACCCGTCGCCTCCTGTTGCCACCGAAATCAGAAACTCCGCCTCGCACCCGCCGTCGGTCGGTCTCACGTCAACCAGGGAGTAGTCGCGCCATTCCAGCGGGGCCACCTCGAGGCGCGCATATTGACCCGGGCGGAACTCCCAGGAGCGGTCAACGGCAAAGCTCACGGCGACAACTTCGGTGCTTTTCCAAGACAGCGACCGCAGGGTCGCTCTGGCGCGGGGAGCCACACCGTTTGCCTTCGACGCGGCGAGCATCATGGGCATGCCCCGCGAGCCCAGCAGGGTCAGCGCACAGCCGGCGCCTCCCATCAGGGCTCCGGTGATTCCCAGGCTGGCGGCATCGGTTCCCGCAAGGTAGAGGCCGGGGATGGCGGTTTTGGGTGTGAGACCGCTGATGGCGTAGCGTTCGGGCCGGGCAGGCAGACCGTAAAATTGGCCCCGCTCCGACTGAAGGTATTGTTCCAAGGTCAGCGGTGTGGACAGCTCCTGATAGTCCACCAAGGCAGTCAGTCCCGGCAGGGCCCGTTCGGCCGTCGCCAGCAGCCCTGCCGCAATCCGGACCTTCGCCGCCTCATAACCGTCCGCGCGTGAAAAGTGGCTCCACAGTGCTGGGGCAATGATTTCGGCGGTGTGGAAACGTTCCTCTCCGTTTTTCAAGGAAGGAAAGGACACATAGACGTGCTCGGGGTGTCCGTCGAAGGCTGCCTTGGCTTGGGCCGCAAAGGAGCTTTGCTGGTCTTTGGCGTATACCCACCAATTCTCACCGTGAACGCCGAGCTCTTGGGCGCTGCGCTTGAGTTTCAGGTAGAGGGTGACGGCGCTGTAACCAGGGGGTACGGTGTTGACCTGCTGTTGAAGGGCCGCCATTTCGGGCGGGAGGGCACCCTTGAGCAGGTGGTTGAGCGTTGGTTTCACACCGATGGCCGAAATCACGATGGCGCTCTCGAAGGTCAGTTCGCGGCCGGTGCCATTGCCGACATCGACAGCCCTGACGCCACAGGCGGCTCCCTTGGTATCGCGCAGGATTTCGACGGCCTTCCAGCCCGTCAGGACAAGACCGCCGCGAGCTTCGATGCCCTCGGCGGCGGCGCGGGCTATTCTCCCCGAACCACCCTCGGGAAAGTATGCTCCGTGGGTGTAGTGCCCCTGAACCAAGGCGTGGATGGCGAAGGCTGCCTCCTCGGGGGGCAACCCGTAGTCACCGTTGAAGGCGGTCAGAAGATTCCGCAAGGCTGGGTCGGACACACATTGGTCGAGCACCGACAGCGTTGTCCGCGCGGCTTTGCCTCGTCCCCCCTTCACCAGGGCTGTGAGCACTGAGCTGACCGGCGCGGGCACGAGGTTTGCCATGAAACCCAGGCGGACCCACCCCCGCATTTTGCGCAGTTCTCGGTACCAGCGACGGATGCCCTTCTTTTCGTGGGGAAAGGCCTCCTCGAGCCGGCGCTGCCACAGGGCAGGGTTGGACGGTTGCTTCAAATCGTAACCGGGCAGAGAGAAGTGCTCGAACTCGTCGGGCATAGGACGCCATTTGACTTCACCGCCGGTCACCAGATCCATAAGGGTGCGGGGCATGGTACCCTCGGACATCTCGCCCACATAATGCAGGCCCACGTCCCAGCTGGCACCCTGGCGGCGGAAGACGTGTGTCAGACCCCCGGGTTGAACATGCTGTTCCAGCACCAGAACCTTTTTTCCTCCGACTTTGGCCAAAATCGAAGCCGCTGTGAGGCCTCCGATTCCTGATCCGATCACAATCGCATCCCATCTTATGTTTAGCATATAAACAGTTTAATAGATAAACTATCTTTGTCAAGAGATTGACCTGAACCTTCTCGAAGCGGCCCGAAGGCCTTGTCGTCTGACTTTGTATATATTAGAAAAACTACATTGTTTTAATTAGAAAATAGCCATACCTTAACAATGAGAAGGGAGGACGCCATGACAAATAAGAAACTACCATTTTTAGGCCGTGTCAAATTGGTCTGGAATTCGGCGATGAGAGAAGTGAAGAAACTGTTGGGCCAGGTTCAAGAAAAAGTTGATATCGACAGCCACTTTGCCCGTTTGGCACACAAATGGGACCGTATCAACAAGGGGATGGTGAAACTTGATCCCACCTTTTTGGGGATTTTCGATAAGGATGCGAAGACCTTGACCATCCGTGAGGAGTGTTCGCTGGAAAAAGGCGACCTGATCGAATCGGAACACGTACAGTATCGAGTTGAAGCCCTACAGCCGGGCCAGACTCAGATTTCTTTGGAGATTGAACAGGTGACTCACTTGGTCCCTTGCAAGGTTGCCGTTCTCGCCAAAATCTAGACTGCGAAGTTCCCGCCTGCCGAGACAGCAGGTTTGAGGATTTTGCCTGACACTTCAGGACCGTGCTACACTGGCCCCGCGGAGGGACACCATGAAAGCGGGAATGGCGTTGCTGTTGGTCTTGTTGACGGCCGGTTTGGCAGAAGGGCAGAGCACGGCCCGGACGGTGGTGCTGGGCACCAATCTCAGTTCGGTTGTGGATTATAGCTCTGAGCTTCCCTTTGTCGACCTGATGCATTCGGCTCGGGTGTGGTACACCAAGGACGCCGAAGATCCCGAGTGGGACGGACCCTGGAACACCGAAATGGCCACCCAGCTGGCCTACCGTACCGATGGTTACCCTACCTATTTACCGCAGAAAGTCGCCAGCCAGAAGTATGCCCAGCGCGTGGCCACCATCTGGGGCGAAACCTCTGCCTGGCCCGAGGGGACTTGGGTGGTTTTGTGGGAAGGTAAGGGAAAGCTTTCGATGGGAGGGCAGGTGCTCGACGTGACCAGCACGTCGCCCAACCGGCTGACTTTTCGCTACCAAAGGCCTGCCGAAGGGCAGAACGCGTCGGTGGAACTGGTGATCGAAACCTCGGACCTGGCGGATCCGGTACGGCGGGTCCGCGTGTTGATGCCGGGCACAGAAGCGACCTCAGAGGCCCAGCCGTTCAACCCGTTGTGGCTCAAGCAGCTCAGGCTCTTTTCGACGGTGCGTTTTATGGACTGGGGTGCTACCAACGGCTGGGGTCAACCCGATCCGTGGACCTGGGACGACAAAACACTGTTCTCGTGGAAACAGCGTGCCACCCTGGACCATTACACCTGGGCCGACGGCCGCGGGGTTCCCTACGAAATGATGATCCGCCTGATGAACGAGCAGCAGCTCGACGGATGGGTGTGCGTTCCCCACCGCGCTGACCCGGGGTACATCGCCGCCATGGCTGCCTTGTTCCACGCGCAGGTCGACCCCCGCCGCAAGCTCACCGTGGAATACAGCAACGAGCTGTGGAACTGGATGTTTGGTCAGGCCCAGTGGCTCAAGAAATACGGTCGTCCGGGCGTCACTTGGCCCGAAAACATCACCGGCAACATTCAGGACTGCTTGGACACGTGGACCAAGGAATACGGCAAGGACCTCGGGCGTCTGACCCGCGTTGTCGGGCTGCAGACGGGCTGGCTCGACGTGAGCCAGCGCATCGCCTTCAACCTGCGGCCGGGCAGTTTTGACGCGGTGGCACCGGCGTACTACTTCGGACTGAGTGAAGCCGCTGATGCCAGTCTGGACGCGCTGGGGGCCAAAGCCACCGTCGCCGATGTGGCCAATGCGGTTCGCAAGGGCTGGGAAGTGAACGAAAAACCCTGGATGACGGCGATTCACACCCAGTTGGCCGCCAAACTCGGTCTGCCTATGGTGTACTACGAAGGCGGCCAGCATCTGACCCCGACGCCCTTCGGCCAGGAACCCACCTATGCCGCCGCCTTGCTGGCCATCCAGCGCGACCCGGTGATGGCGGTGCTGTACCGCGAATGGCTGGCTTTTGTGAAAACCCTCGGCCGTGTACAAGACCCGTTGGTGCTGATGAACTTTGCGTTTGTCGGCGGCCGCAGCGCACAGTACGGCAGCTGGGGTATTCTCGAGAGCCTGGACCAGGATTTTGACCGTATTCCGGCCCCCAAGTACCAGGTCCTGCGCGAGCTGATGGGAAAGCCCTGACGTTGCGGCCCGTGAAAACCACGATGAAGAGCCTTGCCGAGGAGCTTGGCCTCTCCCGTTCCACGGTGTCGTTTGTGCTCAACGGTGAAGCCGAAAAGCGCCGCATTCCCCCCGAGACGGCGCAGCGTATCCTCGACCGGGCGGCCGAGCTCGACTTCCGGCCGGATTTCTTCGCCAGGGCGCTCAATACCCGCCGCACCGGCTCCATCGGCCTGGTGTTCCCCGATGTGCACGAGGCCTACATGTCGGAAATGGTGCGCGGTATTGATGAGGTGCTCGGCCAGCACAATGCCCTGATGATGCTCACCTCGAGCCGCTTTGACCGCGCGGTGGAATTGCGCAACGTCCAAGCACTTCTGCATCGCGGCATCGACGGCTTGCTGGTGGTCCCTTGTGCTGATTTTCGGGGCGCGGCGAGTCCGGTTCCCCCGTTGGCCGAGACCCTGAGGCGCTCGAGTTTGCCTGTGGTGGCCATTGACCGTGTGCCGGCAGGCTGGGCGGCCGACGCGGTGGTGCAAGACGACCGGGTTTCCGCACGACGCATTGTGAGCCGTTTGCTGGCCGGCGGAGCGCGTCGTGTCGCTTCCGTGTCGTTCGACCTGGATGCCTCGAGCGTGCGCGACCGCCATGCGGGTTACCTCGAAGCGCTCACCGATGCAGGTCTGTCCCCCGAGGCGTGTTTGCAGGTTTGGCTGAACCAGGTCAACCCGCAGTCCGGTGATCTTTTAGCCGCTGTCACGAGGTTGATGGCGCTGCCACCCCAGGAACGTCCTGACGCCTGGTTTGTCACCACGGCGGGCCTGGCCTACCGCACCCGCGAGGTGCTCGTGCCCCTGTTGGCCGGGGCACCCCTGCCACCCATGGCGCGCTTCGGAGCCGACCCGGCCTTCCACGACAGCGGCATGCTTGCGGTGGTCCAGCCGCACAAGGCTCTCGGTCGTGCGGCGGCCGAATTGCTGTTCGACCGCCTGGAGCAGCGTGCCGGGGCGCCTACCACGCTTGTCGTTCCGACGAGTTGAAATTCCTGATTGACGGCTATGCTAACCTAGGTTAGCATAGGGACAGGATGGAACTGCTATGAAACGAAGTGAAATCAATGCCCTGTTGCGCCGGGGCCAGGCCTTTTTTGACAAACACCAGTTTGCCTTGCCGCCCTGGGCGGCGTGGGGCCCTTCTGCGTGGAAAGATCTCGGAGCCGAGGGCGACGAGATTCGCAACCATCAGCTGGGTTGGGACATCACCGACTTCGGTTCGGGCGATTTTTCCCGGCGCGGGCTGTTTCTGTTCACCGTACGGAATGGACGTCCGGGGCAGGGGCACAAGACCTATGCCGAAAAAATCATGATTGTCGAAGTGGGGCAGGAAACCCCCTGCCACTACCATTTTCACAAGGCAGAAGACATTATCAACCGAGGGGGCGGCGTGCTGGTGCTGCAGCTTTGGAACTCGGCACCCGACGGCAGCCTGGCCACTACCCCTGTGGAAGTCAGCGTCGACGGTATCAGGCGTCGACTCGATGCCGGGAGCCTGGTGCGCCTGTCGCCTGGCGAAAGCATCTGCCTGGAAACGGGGTTGTATCACCGGTTTTACGGTGAGGGAAGCACCGTGCTTGTCGGTGAGGTCAGCCAGGTGAACGACGACCATTCTGACAACCGCTTTCTCGAACCCCTGGGCCGGTTCCCCGACCTTGTGGAAGATGAGGCCCCTTGGCGCTTGCTGGTCTCCGACTATGCAAAATGGGGTGCTGGTCGATGAGCACGAAGTTCCGCCTGGCCGGTACCGGGTGTTGTCTGCTCGACATCATCCACGCCAAGGTCGACTTTTCGTCACCGCTGATGGAGCCTTTCCGCTCGCGTTCACCCGGTGACGGAGGGCTCGAACCAGGCAAGCTGGTGTTCAACGAAGACTTTGAGCGCTTTTCCGGTCAGGCATGCCTGCCCGCTCTCGCCAGGCTCACCGGGGGCAGCGAGCCCGACGCGCGCAATATCGGCGGTCCGGGCGTGGTCGCTCTGATCCACGCCGCCCAGCTGCTCGACCCCGCCCTTTTTGACGTGCAGTTTACGGGCACCCTGGGGCACGACAGAGTAGGCGACGAGCTGGCGCGGCTGTTGGAACGCACACCGGTCTCCCCTCGTCATTTTGTGACCATGCCGGGTGTCACGCCGTTCACCTACGTTCTTTCCGACCCCTCCTACGATGGGGGCCGCGGTGAACGCAGCTTTCTGAACAACATCGGCACGGCCGGTCTGCTGCGGCCCGAGAACCTTCCTGAAGATTTTCTGACGGCCGATCTGGTGGTGTTTGGCGGCACCGGATTGGTGCCCCTCATTCACGACGCACTCGACGACCTGTTGCCCCGGGCCAAGGCCAACGGTGCCTTGACCGTGGTCAACACGGTCTATGATTTCCGCAACCAGCGGAAAAACCCGGGCGCGCGCTGGCCCTTGGGTTCCAGCGACCGTTCCTACGCGGCCACCGACCTGCTGATTGCCGACCACGAAGAGGCGCTGCGCCTCAGCGGCACCTCTTCGGTAGACGAAGCACTGGCGTTTTTTATCGCTCAAGGGGTAGGGGCTGCGGTGGTGACCAACGGCGTGCGGAACATCGAGGTGGCCGTTGGTTCGCAGCGGTTCACGCCCCGGGGGCGCTGGTCGATGCCGGCCTCGCGTGCCATCGTGGACGAACTGGCCCGGCACCCCGAGCGCAAAGGCGACACCACCGGTGCGGGCGACAATTTTGCCGGTGGCGTGCTGGTGTCCGTCGCCAAGCAGCTGGCGGCCGGGAACTCTGACCCCGTTGACTTGCAGGAAGCCATGGCCTGGGGGGCTGTCAGTGGTGGCGGTGCGTGCTTCCACATGGGCGGCGTGGAGTATGAGAAGCAGCGCGGCGACAAGCTCGCCCGCCTGGAACCCTACCTCAAAGCGTACCGGCAGGACCGGAAAAGGACGTAGCATGCCCCGTTTTGTTCAGTTTGGTGCCGGCAATATCGGGCGTTCCTTTATTGGACGCTTGTTTGCTGAAGCCGGTTTCGAGGTGGTGTTTGTCGATGTCGACGCCAGCCTGGTCGAGCGCTTGAATGCGCGGCGCGGCTATCCCGTGGTGGTCAAACAGACCGGCCGGCACGACGAGGTGCGAGCGGTGCAGGGCGTACGCGCGGTGAACGGCCGCGATACAGACGCCGTGCTGGCCGAGGTGTTTGCCGCCGACTACGCTGCCACCTCGGTGGGCCAGCGCGCGCTGGCGTCGGTGTTGCCGGTACTGGCCCAGGGGCTGGCTTTGCGACGTGAGGCGGGCCGACCAGCGCTCGATGTCATCATTGCCGAGAACCTGCGAGGCGGCGCGGAGCTTTTCCGCCAGGCGCTGGGCGGGGTGGCTCAGGGTTCACCCCCGGCTGTTGGCCTTATCGAAACCAGCATCGGCAAAATGGTGCCCCTCATGCCCCGCGAGGCGCTGGAGCAAGACCCGTTGCAGCTGTTTGCCGAACCCTACGATACGCTGATTGTCGACCGGAAGGGGTTTGTGAATCCCCTGCCACCTCTAGCCGGTCTGAAACCCGTCGCCGATGTGCTGGCCTATGTTGACCGCAAGCTGTTTATGCACAACATGAGCCATGCGGCTGCGGCGTACCTGGGCTGGCAGGCCGACCCGACGCTGGTCTGGTTGTGGCAGGTCATGGAGCTGCCGCAGGTGGTGGCTGGGGTGTCGAGGGCGCTGGCCCAAAGTGCGGCGGCCTTGCTGGCCGCCTACCCCCATGCCTTTACCGCCGCCGAACTCGACGAACACGCCCAGGACCTGCTGGCTCGCTACCGCAACCAGGCGCTGGGCGACACCCTGCACCGGGTCGGCCGCGATGTGCCCCGTAAGCTCGCGCGAGAGGACCGCCTGATCGGGGCCTGCCTGCTGGCCGACCGGTTCGGCTTGCCCTGCGATGCCATTGCGCGCGCCGCTGGGGCCGCGCTGAGTTTTGCGGCTCCCGACGAAAACGACCGCCACTTGCCCGCAGACGAGGCCTTGCGGGCGACTTTGGCTGTTCAGGGTCGTCGGGCCGCTTTGGCCGCAGTCAGCGGGCTCAGCGAGTCGGAACCGCACGAGGCGGCGCTGCTTTCTGCTTGCCTGGCCTAGTTTTACTGGAAAGTTCCGAAGTCGCGTGCGGCCGCCACAAGCGCCCGCAGATTTTCTGCGGGGGTATTGCCACCGAGAGCGCAGCCGGAGCTGAGAAAGAAGGGGCTGCCCGCGGCAGCAAGCAACGCTTTTTTGGCGGCCTGGCGCACCTGTTCAGGCGTTCCTGTGACTAGGGGCTCCGAAGGATTGAGGTTGCCCATCAGTACCGCCCGGCCGGCTACGAGCTTGGCGGCGGCTTGCAGGTCTACCTTCCAGTCCAGCTCGAGGATGTCGGCTCCTGTGGCTGCCAAGTCCGACAGAATCTCCGTTGTATCACCGCAGATATGAACGGAAAAGGGGATTTCCAAAGCGCGGGCCGCCAACGCCAGCTTCCGTTCCGGTTCAAAGGCAAAGTCGCGATACATCTGAGGTGATATCAGGTTCGGGCTGGCGTAGGCGTCGCCGATGGAGGTGGCATGAGCCCCCGCTTCCTTTTGAGCTGCGGCAAACCGCCTGACAGCTTCGGTGCACCACTCCAGCGCGCGGACAATCTCTTGGGGGTCTTCGGTCAGCAGGTCCACCATCATATTCTGGGCTCCCCGGAGAAGGCAAAGCAGGTCGAACGGCCCTTGGTCTGCCCGACCCATAACAAAGACGTGGTCTCCAATGGAATCAACCAGGGTACGGGTCGCCTCGAGCCAAACCGGCAGTCTGCCGTCCTTCCAAGGGTCAGGGATTTTGAGGTCATGGATCTGGCGCAGATCGGTCAGCAGCGGCTGGCTCTCATCGACGGCGGCAACTTCCTGTTCCCGAAAGTGCACTTTGGCACCGCAGGCTTCGGCGAGACTGGCGTCATCGACGTCGATGACGCAACCATCGTAACCGAACTCCTGCTGGCAGAGCCGATGCGACTCCGCCAGGAGTTTTCCACTGCGGTTGATCTGCCCGATCGAGTACCCTGCATACCGGCAAGCAAACAGAAACGCTTGGGGAATCACAGGTACCCGGTCAGGTTGACGGCGAGCCAGGACGGCCTGGCAACGCTCCAGCGAAGTCATGCGCGGGCCTGCCGACTGTCCCGTACTTGGTAAATCAAGACGGCACCGAGAATCAGCCCTGCCTTGGCCACGTACTGCCAGTACTCATCCATGTTCAGCAAGGTCATGCCGTTGAGCAGAACCTCCAAGAACATGACACCGATAAAGGTACCCCAGATGCGCCCTTTCCCTCCCATCAAACTCACCCCGCCGATCACGCACGCTGAAATCACAGTAAATTCGAGACCCGCCCCCACAGTGGGGTTTCCGGCCTGAATCTGGGCTGAGGTGATCAACGCCGCAACCACTGTCAGTGCCGACGTGATGGCCATAATAGCCATGCGCTTGCCCTGGACGTTGATGCCCGAAAGCCGTGCCGATTCGGCATTGCCGCCTATGGCATAAACGGCCCGCCCGAAGCGGGTATATTTCGACAAGAAATAGGCGACTGCAAAGATGACCAGAAACACAATGGCCTGAAAAGGAATTCCATAGACGTAACCGCTTCCCAAAAAGAAGAACCATTCGGGAAAAGGGCTGATCGGAAAACTACCCGTTACAAGGTTCGCTCCGCCCCGCAGTGCGGCCATCCAGGCCAGAGTGGTGATAAAGGTTGGCACCGAAAAGCGGTGGCGGATCCAGCCGGTAAACATTCCGCTCAAAATCGCCAGCACAAAACAGGTGACGACGGCCACAATCATCACAGGCACCATCGGCCAACCGATCCCTGTTAAATTCTGAACCAAAACCGCGGCCACGCAGCCGAAAAAGGCAATGGCGGAACCGACACTGATGTCGATTTCCCCCGAAATGATGACCAGCGTCATACCAAAAGCAATAATTCCCGTTGTCGAGGCATTGCGCAATACATTCAGCAGATTGTCCCAACTGGCAAAGCCCTTGGCAGCGAAGCTCAAATACAGAACGATCAGGATGAGTATCCCTTCGAGCATAAAGTCCTGGAGTTTCAGGCTCTTGGTTTTCACTGACATTTGATCAGTCCTCCATACATTTGGTAAAAAGCTCTTCCAAGTCCAACGTGTCTGGAATAGCCTCGGATTCGATACGGCCGTGCTTCATGATCAAAATCCGGTGACAAACTTCCAACAGTTCTTCCAGCTCGGTGGAGACAAAGACCACGCTGAGCCCCCGGCGGCTCAGGTCCCACATAATTTGGAAGATCTGCTGCTTGGCCTGCACATCAATGCCCCGGGTCGGCTCATCAAAGAACATGATGGAAGGGCTGGTGTTCAGCCAGTTGCCCACCACGATCTTCTGCTGGTTTCCACCGCTGAGCGAAGAGACCGCATTTTCTGCATCTGCGATCTTGATTTGCAGTTCCTTGGTCCAGCGTTCCACAATGGGCTGCTGCATTTTGCGTGAAATCAAACCCTTGGGAGCAACCGAATCGAGACTGGCATAGCAGAGATTGTCGCGGATGCTCAGCATCTGCACCAAGCCTTCTTCCTTGCGGTTTTCGGGGGTCATGGCCAGACCAAGCTTTTTCATCGAAGGGATGGCCGGCCGTTTGACCAGCTTGCCAGCTACAACGACTTCACCCGAATCGATGGGATCGGCGCCGAAAATGGCCCGCAGCAGCTCAGACCGGCCCGACCCGAGCATACCGGCGATGCCTAGGATTTCGCCCTTGTGGAGTTCAAAGCTGACATTGGTCAGTTTGGTTCCCTGGCTGAGGTTTCGGACTTCCAGGGTGACTTCAGGGGAAGGAACCAGGTTGGCCGGACGCTTGAGCAGCTGGGTTTCGCCAAACATCATATCGACAATGATTTTTGGCGTCGCTTCAGCTATTTGTTTGGTGCCGATGTATTTGCCGTCCCGAAGGACAATGACTTCGTCGGCGACCCGGCGCACTTCATTAAGCTTATGCGTGATAAAGACGACGATGACGCCCTTGGCTTTGGAGCTCTGTATGACCTGGAAAAGGCTCTCGGTTTCATGGCGAGCCAAGGCCGAGGTTGGTTCATCCAGAATCAAGACTTTGGGACTGCAAGACATGGCTTTGGCGATTTCGATCATTTGCCGCTGCCCGACACTGAGCTGGGCAACCTTGGTCGTCACCGGTATCTCGATGCCCAGCGACTTCAGGATCTCGGCAGCCTTCTCGTTTGTCGCCTTCCAGTCGATAATGGTGTTCCGTGGACCCTTCATGCAGTACCGTCCGTTCAGGATGTTTTCTGCAATGCTGAAATCCAAAATCAGGCTCAGTTCTTGATAAACAATGGCGATACCGGCGTCGAAGGCTTCGATGGGTGACTTGAAACTCACCGGCAGGCCATTGAGCCGAATCTCGCCCTTGGTCGGCAAGACGGCTCCAGAGAGACATTTGACCAGAGTGCTCTTTCCGGAACCGTTCTTGCCCAACAACGCATAGACCTTTCCGCCGTGCAACACGGCGGAAAGGTCGTCGAGAGCAAGGGTACCCGGATACTCTTTCGTCAGGTTGCGAACTTCCAGGGAAAAGTTATCCATAAGTATCCTCAACGGGTTCTCGTTATTTCAGGGTCTTGGCGACGGCCTCAATGGTCTTGGGGTCGGTGCGCGACAGAGTCTGACCTGGTACAATCGTCATTTTTTCGACGCTCTGACCATCCAGAACTTTGACAGCGGCTTCCACGCTGGAGTAGCCCATGGTGTAGGGATCCTGACCCGTGACGGCCTGCAGAATATTGTCCTTGGCCTGAAGGAAGCTCACCATCTGCTTGTCCACATCGAAGCCGAAAACGACAGCCTTTTTGTTGGCAGCCTTGGTTGCCAGAACAGCACCCTTGGTGCCTCCGTCGTTACAGCCAAAGAAGATGTCCAGGTCGGGGTTGGCAGTCAGAATATCGCCTGATTTCTTGGTCGAAGTTTCGACGGCCCATGCGGCGGCTTCTGCAACCAGGGTCACGCCGGGAAGGTCCTTGATCTCGTTCCAGAATCCATTCTGGCGGGAGTCGCTCTGGGCGGGCAGCAACGGCTGGAAGTTCACTATGGCAACCTTGATGGTCTTCTTGCCCTTCAGTTTGGTTTTGATGTATTCGGCAGCGGCGCGACCGGTTGCGGCAGCCAGATTGGCATCGTCGGACTTGAACGTCGCCGAAGGAAAGTCTGCTCCCAGGGTGTTGTTGTACGAGATGATCTTGATGCCCTTGTCGTAGGCGGCCTGAAGAGCGGGAATCGATCCGGCGTTGGCATCGAGTGTGGTGATGCAAATGGCATCGACACCGCGGGCAGCGTAGGTGTTGACGGTGGAAACTTCCTTGGTCAGCTGATTGGCTGTGTTGGCAGTGACCAGGTCAACGTTGTATTTCTTGGCGGCGTCTTGCATTCCGGTAAGAATGGTCTTCATGAACTGATCTTCCTGAAAGACGATGCCGGCAATGGTGTACTTTTTAGCCTGGGCTGAAAGAGAGGTCGAAAAGGTAAGGGTCAGAATCAGGGCGAGGGCGATCGTAAAAGTCTTCTTCATTGTTCATTCCTTGTTTCTTGTATTCGAGGTTTTTCCATAAGGCATCCAGCGACGTGGATGCCGAGAGCGTTGCAGGCCTTCCTCCTTCGGTTTCAGGGTTCATCGCGCGGGCGAATCGAAATCCGCTGAACCTGCTTTGCAAGGAGCGTGCCAACCTTTTTCTGGTCGAAAAAGGCGAATATGGAGAAAAAAGTTGCACTGTATCAGTGCAGATGGGTAAAGATAGCACAATTAATGTGCATGAAGTTGAATGGTTTCGCCGGCTCAGACCATGAGGTCGGGACCCAGGCCAAACCGGCGGATTTTCTCTCTCAAGGTGTTTCTGTGAAGGCCCAGCATCTCGCTGGCTTGGTTGCGGTTCCAGCGGCACTGTTTCAGGACACCGAGAATGTGCTGAGCTTCCACCGCTTCCAGCCCCAGAGCTTCTGAGGGCGTGTCCGACAGGGACACGCCTGCGGCCAGTTCGAAAGGAAGGTGCTCCGGCATCAAGACTGGTCCGTCTCCGAGAAGGACGGCCTGCTCGATGCAGTGTTTAAGCTCCCGCACGTTTCCTGGCCAGTGGTAGGCACACAGGCGGGCCAGGGCCTCGGGCGCGACGGTTTCCACTGGACGTTGATAACGTAGGCCGAACTCGGCCAGGAACCGCGTGACAAGCAGGGGAATGTCTTCCCGGCGCTCTCGTAAGGGAGGAAGGAAGATGGCGACGACATTGAGGCGGTAGTAGAGATCTTCCCGGAACCGCCGGGCCGCCACTTCGGAGGGAAGATCCTTGTTGGTGGCGACAACCAGACGGATGTCCGTGGCAATGGGGCGGTTTCCTCCCACCCTTTCGAACTCGCCTTCCTGCAGAACCCGCAGCAGCTTCGCCTGCATCAGGGCGCTCATATCCCCCACCTCATCGAGGAACAGCGTTCCGCCTTTCGCCAGTTCGAAGCGTCCCAGACGCGTTCCGGTGGCCCCGGTGAACGAGCCCTTTTCATGGCCGAACAGCTCGGTTTCGAGCAGGGATTCTGAGAGAGCCGCGCAATTGACCGCAACAAAGGGACCTTCGGACCTTATGCCCTGCCGGTGCAGCGCCCGCGCGACCAGTTCTTTGCCCGTACCGCTTTCTCCGGTGAGCAGAACCGTCACATCGTGCTGGCTGACCCTCTTCATCAGACTGAAGACCTGTTGTATCCGGGGACCCAGCCCCGTAATCTCTGGAAAATCCAGCGTTTGCTGCTTGAGAATGGTTCGCAGGGCCTGATTCTCCTGGCTCAGTTTTCTCAGGGTCAGGGCGTTGCTGATGGTGTTTTTGAGTTCTTCCAGATCAAAGGGTTTGGTCAAAAAGTCAAAGGCGCCCTGACGGATCGAATCGACCGCCGTCTTGATCGAACCGAAGGCGGTCATCATCACCACCGCAACCTCCGGCGTGGACGTCTTGATGCGGCGCAAAACCTCCAGCCCTTCAATGTCGGGCATCCGCAGGTCCAGCAGCACGAGTTCGGGGTGTTTTTCGGCAACCAGCCGCAGACCTTCGGTGCCGTCGGGTGCGACCAGCACCTCGTAGTCCTCGTCCAGGAGCACGGCTTCAAGCACTTCTCGAAAGGCTCGGTCGTCATCAATGATGACTAAACGCCCCCTCATCGGCGTACGGTCCCGACAGGAATAATGATCTTCGGCGGACTCCATTTTCCCGAAAGGTGGGTGGCTATCGCCTCCAAAGATTTTCGTGCCAATTCCCGGGGGTACTGCACGACATCGGCAAAAACGGTGCCGCGATCAATTTCCGCCTTAACCTCCGGGGTTCCATCAAAGCCGACAAGGAAGACTTGTTTGGTCTTGCCGACGGCCTGTATCGACCGAAGGGCTCCCATCAAAGAATCGTCGTTGATAGCAAAGACACCCCGGATGTCGGGCATCATAAGCATAAAATCGTCCATAATCGACTGGGCTCTGGCCCGTTGGCCCCAGGAGGGGATGTCGGCAACGATTTGAATCTGGGGCCAGGCGGAAAGGCCCTGGCGGAAGCCTTCGACGCGTTCCCGGCAAGAAGTGACGGTGGGGTGGTTGATGATGACGACCTTGCCTTGCCCCTTGAGGGCTTCAGCCAAAAGTGCCGCCGCCACGATTCCTCCCTGAAAATTGTTGCTGGCAATGTGGCTGACAACCTGTCCCTTGGGTCCCTCGTTGGCAATATCGACGGTGAAGACCGGTATTCCCGACGCATTCAACCGCACAATCATGGGATCGACCTTGAGGTAATCCACCGGCGACAGCAGGACAGCATCGTACTTGCGTTCGATGAACTGATTGATGCTTTTGGACTGCTTTTCGACATCGTATTCGGCATACTGGATATCGACGCTGAACCCATACTCGGCGCAGCGCAAGGTCAACTCATCGACAATGTCCCTGGTAAACTGATGCCCCTTTGTCAAAAGGGACACTCCAATCACCTTTTCGTCGGCTGCCGCCCCGAGGGTGGTCAAAGTGAGCAGTGTGAAAAGAACAATCCTGAGGGCTGCATTCATGGTCTATCCTTTAGCACGCCGGAAAAGCGAGGCGTACCTTTGTCCCTTGTCCGGGTTTGCTTTCATAGGTCAGCTGAGCTTGGTGTTCTTCGGCAATCTGTTTGGCAATGGCGACCCCGAGGCCGGTACCAGTGGCCCTGGTGGTGAAAAAAGGTTCACCAATCCTGGCCAGCGTTTCGTCATCCATTCCGATGCCGGTATCTTCCACCGTTACAAGGGTTTGACTGGCTGAACTCTCGGTTCTCACGGTAATCACCCCCCGTTCGGGAATGGATTCGATGGCGTTGAACAAAAGGTTGAGAAGAAGCTGCACCACCCGCCACGGGTCGGCCATCACCGGCCCGAGGTTGTCTGCAAAGTCGCGGACAAGACAGATGCGGCTGGTGGGGACGCGCAGTTCGGCCAGCATCATGGCCTGGTCGACGCTCTCGTTGAGCAGGTGCGCCTCCAAACCGGGCTTTTCAGCCCGGGTGTATTGAAGCAGGCGGTTGACAAGGGTATTGAGCCTGTCGACTTCTTCAATGATCAGCTTGGTGAAGCGCTCCCGGGGTTCGCTTTGGTTCCATTTTCCATCGAGAAACTGGGCCGCATTGCGTATCGATCCGAGCGGATTGCGAACTTCGTGCGCCATCCCTGCTGCGAGCTCTCCCATGGCGGCCATCTTCTCGGCATCGCGCATACGGGTTTCCAGCGAACGCAGAAACGTCAGGTCTTCCAAAACCAGAAGCTGTCCGATGACGGTGCGGTTTGCTTCGCGCAAACTGGTGGTATGCAGCTTCAAGAGCCGACCGTTGAGCACAACCTCGCGTACCAAACCTTCTTCCAGAACGACGTCCGCAAAGGCCTGGGCGAGGTCGGGCCAC
Organism: Spirochaetota bacterium; assembly: GCA_020049045.1. Classification (GTDB taxonomy): domain Bacteria; phylum Spirochaetota; class Spirochaetia; order JABEVK01; family JABEVK01; genus JAIFLN01. The sequence goes on from JAIFLN010000017.1 coordinate 49,994, forward strand.
GGCTGGAGCACCTCGGAAAGCAGCCCGCCCAGGGGCAACGAGGCCTCGAAACTGAGCATCTGGCGGGCGCTCCTGTTCATCCCCTGAACCCGTCCTTCCAGGTTCAAGCTCAGAATTCCCGACGTCAGACTGTCCAGGATGTTTTCCGAAGAACGGCGCAGTTCTTCCACTTCCGCAGTCCGGTCCCGCAGCTGCAGAAAACTGGAGGAAACCTCGAGACGCATCCGCTCCATCGCCTGTCCCAGCTTGCTGAACGCCGCTTCCACGGGGACTTCGATGGGGGTGTCCCAGGTGCCAGCCCGGATCTTGTCGGCGGCGATGGTGAGACCTTCCAGAGGCCTGGTGACCGAACGGCTGAAGGCCACGATAAAGGCGACACCGAACAGGAACGCTCCGACGGCGATGAACAGCGAAGACTGGCTGGTACCGACGGCTGCCTGGCGGATCAGGTCGGTGCCCAAGCCGATCTCCAGGGCGCCCCGCACTTGGTCCAGAATCACCAGCGGGACCACAACGACAAGAATTTCCTCGCCTGCCGCTGAAATTGTCGACGAGAGGAACGGGGTACGGCCCGAATCGACGGCACCGATGGAGGTGTTAAGGGCCAGGCTCAGTGTCGGGTCGTCCAGAAGCTCCCCGATGTGGTTGGGGTCGGAATGGGCCAGAACGCGGCGCTGGGTATCAACGATAATCACATACGAAATTTCGGGGATACGGCTGGCTTCACCGACAACCCGTGCCAGACCGGCGCCGTCCAGGATCAAGGCGTTTTCGGCCGAAAGGCCGTAGGCATGGGCCAGCGCCACCCCTTCGTCCCGGATCTGGCTGGTCAGCAGATCCTTTTCTCGTTGCGCTGACAAGACCGTCACAACAACCATGAGGACGAGGAGAAAGAGTCCCAGAAAAAGCGTCATGCGGCTTCGAAGGCCGAGTTGAGGAAGCAGGGTCACGCCGGAATGCTACACCCGATTTTCAGATTTGTGCACAAAATCTGTGCTCATGATGGAAAACAGGGCACCTAGGCGGAGAAGTGCTCTCCTCGCCATTCCCTGACGGCCTCGGTCATGGCGATAAACAGCTCTGGTTTTGTGTAGGACGAGACTTGATTTCCAGTGCCAATCGCAATTCCCCCGTTGCCGCGAGCAACCCTCTGCAGCAGATCGTGAACGTAGTGCTTGACCTCTGCGACAGTGCCGTTGGTCAGCAGGTTCATTTCCACTCCGCCAAAGTTGCCGATTTTATCGCCGTAACGGGTAACCCAGATATCGAAGGGGTCGATGGCATCTTCATTGGAGTGCTTGGCGTTGATCCCTAGGGCAATCAGGTCGTCCATAACGTCGTAAATCCTGCCGCAAGAATGCAAAAGAAACGGTTTGTCCAAGGCGTGCACCTGGTCGATCACCCTTCGGTAATGCGGCAGGATGTGGGTGCGGATGTCTTGGGGGTTCAGCAGGGTAGAGGAGCGAAAGCCCAGGTCGTCGCCAAAACGGCATACGGCAAAGCAGTCGGAATAGTTTTCGAGAACCCATTGCCACAGCGAAGCATACAGGTCGCCGACCTTGATCCAAAGTTGTTCCCAGACTTGGGGCTCGTCCACCTGCAGCAGAGCAAGTTCCTGGTAAGGTACGAAATCCTGCAAGGTCTCGAACACACCGTAGCCAATGCCTCCAACGGCTTTCATTCCGGGTGGCAGCCCCCTGCGGAGGGCTTCGAAGTCCTCGCGGTAAAGGGCGATGTACTCGTCCCTTTTTTTGTCCCACGGGTAGTTTTGAAGCTCCTGCGGCGAGGTGATCAGTGATGTTCCGTGCCCCAGAACTCCCTGGCCGCCCTGGATGATGCCGACGGTACCCCGCTCAAAAGGAATGCAGTCATACCCATGGCGTATGGCAAACCGGCCAATTCTTCGAATCGCTTCGGTTTTGTCTGCCAGGTTGCCCTGTTGAAGCGGTTGAACTTCCTCGCCAAGAATGGTCTCAACGACAGTCACGTCAAAGCCATGCTCGTACAGGGGGAGTCGTATGGCCTCCTGGTTCCAGGCCGCCTGGAGGATGTGCTCGTAGTCGGGTTCAAAAGTTGGCATCAGTGCACTCCTTTTACCAACAGAATATTGAACTTTCTATGAGTTGGTCGTTGTAAAAAGGCCGAATACTGTTGGCGGATTGACCTTTTTACTCTAATCTTTGGCTATGCAGAACAGCCTTCCCCTGAAAGAGGATGAATCACGTTACACGGAGCAATGGCCCGTCGACTGCTTCGGGAAGAGCCTTGCCCGGCCTCATCGGGTATCCCTCCATTATCACCGGACCCTCGAGATCAACGTGTTTCAAAACTGTCGGGGAACTGTCCGGGTCGGAGCTCGGGAAGTAGACCTCGCGGGCCTGCGGGTTTTGGTCATACCGCCGCTTTTGCCTCACTCCTACGATATTCCCGGCATGGCGCAAACAATGCCGCGTGAGGTTCTCGTTCTGCACCTCTCTCTCGAAAACCTCGACCGGATGGTTCAGCTCGAAAAGGTTCTTGGTTGGAAGCCCTCAATCCTCACCCTGCCCGTCGTCCATCCTGCCTATGACCGCTTGGCGGAAGTCGTTCCGGGCTTTCTCAGCCTCAAGAAAAGCGACCGGCTTTCCCTGTTAGGGCAGGTTTTGGCTGTGTTTCAAGTGCTGGACGGCGCCAGAGGGACCCCCTCCGCTGCGACTCAACCGCCTCGGAGGGACTCTGCCCGCAGGAACAGTTCCCTGCTGGAGATCATTGCCTTCTCCGAAAAGTTTTATGCAAAAGACCTCGACCTTGCGGCGGTGGCCGACCATCTGGGCTGGTCGCGGTCCTACTTCTGCCGGTTCTTCAAGCGGTGCACGGGCGAAAATTACCGGAACTACCTCCAACGGTTGAGGATCGACCGGGCTAAGATCGAACTTGCCAAGGGTTCGTCGGTGACCGAAACCTGTTTTCGTTGCGGTTTTAGCAATCTTTCGCATTTTATCCAGGTCTTCCGTGCGTACGAAGGCATGACCCCGGGGCAATTTCTAAGCCCGTCTTGCCTGTCGAACTGCTAGAAAATAGCGTATTCTTACTCAATGACTTTCCACGGGGCTTTCTCGCCGGTTTATTCGCGGGTTCTCGTTCCCACCGCCGTTGTGGGAGGATTTCTGGTTTTTCTGGTACCAGCCAACAGCGGTACCGTCGTGGTTGCGGGCGTGCTGGCCCTCGTTTCGGTCTTGGCCGGCGCGCACCTGCTGTCAAAAGAATCGGGTTTGCCGCCGTGGGCGTTTCTCGGCAGGGCGGCAAACCTGGTCACGCTGTCGCGCCTGGTGCTGCTGACGGCCAGCTTTGCGCTGGGTTTGGCGGGTCCGCAGCCATTGGGACTGTGGATGGCGGGCCTTCTGGGCGTCGTTGCCTGGCTGACCGATCTGGTCGATGGAAAACTGGCCCGCCGCAGTGATGCCGCTGGATCGCCACCCCGGCTGCTGGGTGGATGGCTTGATGCGGAGACCGACAGCGCGGGCTTTTTGCTGGCTTCGTGGACCCTGGCGTCCTTTCCGGGGGTGCCCGGCTGGGTAATCCTCATCGGTCTGTACCGCTACGGTTTTGGGGTGCTCTTTCGCCTGATCCCTTGGAATTTCCGCTTTCCACCCTGGTTTCAACAGGGTTCGAGAATTGTGGCTGCGGCTTCGCAGGTGGTGCTGGGGTTCTCGTGGCTGGTTGTGCTGGGGCTAGTCCCTTTGCCAGTGACAGCCCTCGTGCCTGCGCTCGGCACTACGGTGCTCTTGTTAGCCGCTTCGTTCCTCATCGAAACCGTGCTGAGGTTCCTTGACTTTCGTCGGGCCACAGGGCCTCAGGCCTGGCCTGGCCTGCTGCGGTCGTTGGTGCTGTACCACCATCAGCCCTTTCGGCAGACACGGTTGCGCCGCTTTTACCGGAGCCTGCTCAGCCCCGGGGATCTGGCCTTTGATGTAGGAGCCCACGTCGGCAACCGCGTGAGGGCATGGTGCGCTCTCGGCTGCCGGGTGGTTGCGTTTGAACCTCAAAGTTCTTGCCGGGTACTTTTGGACAGGTGGTTCGGCGAGGATCCGCAAGTGACCGTCGTCGGAGAGGGGCTGGGAAGCTCAGAGGGCCGTCTGCTGTTGCGCCGGCCGGCTGGCAACCCGACGCTGGCTTCGTTTTCAGGAACCTGGATTGCCGATCTTGCCGCCGTACCGGGTTTCCAGTCTACCCGCTGGAGCCAGCAGGAATGGGCCCCGGTGACCACCCTCGACGCTGCCTTTGTCCGTTTTGGAATTCCGGCCTTTATCAAAATTGATGTGGAAGGCTTTGAGGCAGAGGTTCTGGCGGGTCTCTCGGTACCGGTGCGAGCCCTCAGTGTTGAATTTGTGCCCGGTGCACTTGGCCCGGCACTGGCCTGCCTCGATAAGCTCGAAGCTCTGGGGCCTTATCAATTCAATGTGTCGTTGGGAGAGTCAATGCATTTGCTTTGGCCTTTGTGGCTCGACGGCCCCGCGTTGCGCGCCTACCTGGAATCGCTGGCCGGTGGCGACCGTGGGGGAGATCTTTATGCCCGGCTTCGGACGTCGCAGAAATGAACCGATGGGCCCTCGCTGTTGCTGCGTGGCTGGCTGTCGTGCTGGCAACCGGGGCCTTCCGGCTGGTTTCGTGGGTGCCCGGCTCGATGTCTGCGGCCTTTGTTCTCTTGCCTGTTCCCGAGGTTTTGCTGTTGCTGGCATTTCGTTTGGCTGCCTTGAGGCCGCATCGTCTGCCGGTGCGGGTGCTGGTGTGGCTTACTGCCGGGGTGCTTGTTGTGGGGAACCTCGGCGAGCTGTTTTACCGGTTTTTCTACCGTGATCATTTTGACCCTGCGACCGACTTGTTTTTACTGCCTGGTCTTCTGGACATGCTGCTGCAGACGGGGTTCTTCCGTTCGGGGCCAGGCCTCGCGGTAGTCGCCCTATTGGTAGCCGGTATCGTTTTGGCTGCGGGCTGGCTGGTCGAGAAGGGATTGGATGCCATTGGCGGGATATTCCCCACAACGCCTCGGCGGCGAACGGTGGTGGTGGTCATCCTGCTGGTGGCGGCAGTGTGCCAGTATGCCTGGGCGCTGACCTCCACGGTGCCTCCCGCAAACCCGCCGCCTGCCGCCGAAGCTGCCCCCAATGTGCCTGCAGAGCTGGTCCCTGTGGCCGGTAGTGTCTACCTGCTGGTGGTCGAGTCGTACGGGCACACGTTGTTCACACGCTCCGACTACAGGCAAGCCATGGTCCCTGTTTACGAACGCTTTCAGAAAACGGTAGAGGCTGGCGGGTGGTCGGCCCGCAGCGGTTTTTTACGTTCGCCGACCTTTGGCGGGCGTTCCTGGTTGGCCGATGCTACTTTGCTGACAGGTCAGCGCATCCGCAATCAGGAGCAGTACGATCAGGTAGTGAAGGCTGCGCAGCCCAACCTCACCCAGGAGTTTGGCCGACGGGGTGCCTTTAGACTCCTGGCCGCGCCGGGTACCCTGCAGGCCGACCAAGCGTGGAAGCGGACCTTCGCGTTTGACCGGTACCTGTTCGACGGCGGGCTGGGGTACCGAGGGCCGGCTATCGGCGGCCTGGGCCGGGTTTCCGATCAGTTTTTGCTGTACAGGGTAGGGGAAGAGGCCCGAGCAGCCGGCAAACCCGTGTTTGCCCAGGTGCTCCTGGTGAGCAGCCATACACCCTTCGAACGGCTTCCGGTGTATTTGGAACGCTGGGAAGACCTGGGAGATGGTTCGGTGTACCGACAGGATGGCGGAATTCTGACCCTGGGCGGCGGCGGAGAAGGCTATCTGGCGTCGATCGAATACGTGTTCCGGTGTCTCGAGGGCTTTTTGGAGCGCTACCCTGGTCCTGACGATCTGGTCGTCATTGTGGGTGATCATCAGCCGCTGATTCCGGTGAGTGAACAGGACTCGACGTTTTCCGTGCCGGTGCACGTGTTAGCCCGCAACCCGGCGCGGCTGGAAGCCATGGCTGCCTGGGGGCTGGATGCCGGTTTGATTCCCCGCGACCGCCCCCTCCCTCACCCCGGCCTGGAAGTCTTGCCGGCAATTGTCCTTTCGGCCTTACCCCCGAGTGAAGGTCAGCAGGCGGTAGGTCAGAGCCCCTGAGCGAAGCAGAGCGTTGAGCGCATTTCCACCGACGAGGTTCTGGGCTCCCGGGCTGCGCCGGGAGAACCATCGGGCCACCGGAGAAGCCAAGCGCACCAGCAAGTCCTGCGGCCGTTTGAGCCTCAACCAGGGGGTCAGGTTGGTGTTGTCGGTCAGGACCAGCCCCCGCTGAGCCGCCTCTTCGACCAAAATCTGCCACCGTCGAAGCCCCCCGGCATGCCAGCACCGGCGGAAATCCTCAAGGTGGCGTGAAGTCAGCTCTGCCTCGAGAAAGTCGTCGCACACCACCAGCCTGCCTCCCGGGACCAGTCTCGCCGCGACATGGTCCAGAACGGCCCCGAGCCCGGGCACGTGCAGCAGGGACTCGACGGCCACCACAACGTCGCAGGGTTGCTTCTCTTCCCAGGGAACCGTGAAATCTGCCTGTACCAAGTGGACTCGGTCGGCCAACCCTTTGGCTGAAAGCAAGCTGTTGCCGATAGCGACCTGGTCGCCGCTGATGGTCATTCCTGTTCCCCTCAACCCGGGCAAGCGCTCGGCGAGATGGACGAGGGTGCCCCCAACACCGCAGCCCAAGTCCACCAGCCGAGGGGAGGGTGGGCACAGAGCCCCGATGCGCTGGTTGATCCATCGGGCCGCCTCGTCCTCACTGGTTACGCCGGGTGCCCACACTCCCCGGTGAATGGCCAAGGCCGAGCCGCTTCTACCGAACTTCAAAAAAGACCGGGTGTTGCGGTCGTAGTAGGCGGCAACGGTAACGGGTGTGGTATTCATGGTTTCACCATCATACGGCCAATTGGCTCCCTCTGGTAGTCTCCCGCTTCATTCGTTACTGTGGTGGGACGACCATGAAGTTGTTGTCGCTGTCCGCCATCGCAACTTGCCTCCTTACCGTGTTCGGTTGTGCCAGCTTCCAGACGAACCTCGACCTGTCGGGCCTGCGCGACATCAACAAGCAATTGCTGGCTGACGACGGGGTGGGTACTCCCGAGGATTTGACCGGATTCCTAGAAGGCTTCGACCCCTTCGGTGTACCGGTCGTCGAACCGGCGGAGATTCACGAAGGTCCCCTTACGCGCTGGAACTTGAAAGAGGGCGCTTACCCGCAGTTGAAGCAGGCGCGTCTCAGCTTTCCTTCTCCGCTGGGAGATGAGGCGGTTTTCTACCTCTACTACGAGGGCAGCCTGGAGGGAAAGAAGGTCATCCTCTGGGTTCCCGGCTATGGAGTCTCGGATCTGGCCTTTGTTTTTCTCCCGAATTTCTTCCGGACAGAACTCGCCCAAGGGTACGCAATTCTGTTTTACACCCTTCCTTTCCATCTCGAGAGGACAGTCCCGGGAAAGAGCCCGGGTGACGGACTGCTGACCTTGAACACGGTGAAGACTCTCAGAACCTTCTCCGGCGTCATCGCTGAGTTGCGTACGGGAGTCGAGTATCTCCGCTCCCAAGGGGTCACTTCTTTCTCCGGTTGGGGCGGCTCGGTTGGGGCCGCTTTGCTGTGGACCCTGTCGACCCGTGAGTCCTTGGAGCAGATGACCTTGATGATACCGGTGGTTGACTGGACGACACTTCTGTTCCATGCAGAGCTCGCCCCGACCCTGGGCTTGCTCCAAGACCGGGGCTTTTCCCGGGAGCTTTTAGCACGAGCCTATGCGCCTTTCTCTCCCCAAAACACGCACAGCCTCACCGACCCAGGCCGTATCCAGGTCCTTTACGCGCGCCGGGACCAACTCACCCCCGAGGCGAGTACCCTCGCCTTCCTCGAGAGTCATGGCATTCTGCATTTTCGGGGGTACAACGAGAGCCACGGTACCATCCTGCTCAACTCGACTCTGTACCAGGACTATGCAGCTTTCCTGGCGGTCATTCCACAGTGACGCGTTCGCCCTGAAGCCGTTTGAGCCGCTGTTGCACCACGGCCTGGTGGCCGCACCGGGCCATCTCGACCACACAGGGAGCCGCCAGAGTGTAGATAACTTGGGTTCCCTTTTTCTCCACTTCCAACAGGCCGACGTCGTAGAGTTGTGAGAGGTGCTTTGAGGCGATGGACTTGTTGAGACCCAGGTCAGCGGCCAGCTCACAGACACACCAAGGCTCGGCCTGCAGTCGTTCCAGCATGGCCAGCCGCATGGGGTGGCCGATGGCCTTGAACACCTCGGCGCTGAGTTCCAACCTGGCTTTGTCTTTGTCGTCCATGGTTTCATGGTTGCAATAAATGGAAACATTGTCAATAATGGGAACAGAGGAGATCCTCATGACTATTCAGATTCTGGGAAGCGGTTGTGCCAAGTGCAACCAACTCGAAAAAGAAACAAAGGCTGCCGTTGCCGAACTGGGGTTGCCCATTGCCATCGAGAAGATCACCGACTTCAACCGTATCGGTGACATGGGCGTCATGGTCACCCCAGCCATCGCCATCGACAACGTGGTCAAGTTCGCCGGCAAGGTGCTGACCAAAGACCGCATCAAGCAGCTCATTCAGGAAGGCAAATAAGCCGCCATGTGGGAAAACGCCGTTGACTGGCTGGTCTACACCGCTTGGAACATGCCTCACGACCAGCTGGCCGGGGCTCTGAACTTTTTCCTTTACGACACGGGTAAAATCCTTACCTTGCTGGTGACGATTGTTTTCGCCATTTCACTGCTGCGAACCTTTTTCTCCGTGGCAACGACCAAACGCATCATTGCCAAGCTGCCGCCGGTGGTGGGGAATATTCTGGCCGCCCTGTTGGGAATTGTCACACCCTTTTGCTCCTGTTCGGCCGTCCCGCTGTTCATCGGCTTTGTGCGTGGCGGAATTCCTCTGGGGGTGACCTTTTCGTTCTTGATCGCCTCGCCCATGATCAACGAAGTAGCCTTGGTGCTGCTGGCAGGTCTGTTCGGCTGGAAAATCGCCCTCATCTACATTGGAACCGGCTTGTTGATCGCCATCGTTGCCGGCCTTGTCATCGGCTGGCTCAAGTTGGAGTCCAGCGTGGAGGGGTTTGTGTTCGGCAAGGACGCAGAAGCCCTCGTCGAAGAGAAGCCCACCTGGAAAGAGCGGTTCTCAGGCGCCTGGAATGACACGACGGAGATTCTGTACAAGGTTTGGATTTACGTCCTTGTCGCGATCGCCATCGGTGCTTTCATCCACGGCTACGTTCCCGAAGATTTCTTTGTCGAATACCTGGGCAAGGGCCAGTGGTACTCGGTCCCGTTGGCAACTCTGCTCGGCATTCCGCTGTATTCCAATGCGGCAGGAATCATCCCCATCATCAGCGCCCTGTTTGAAAAGGGCGTTCCGCTGGGGACGGCGCTGGCGTTTATGATGGCCGTCACCGCACTTTCGTTCCCCGAGTTCGTCATCTTGCGCCGGGTGCTCAAGCTGCGGCTGCTGGTGGTCTTTGCCAGCGTGGTCGGGGCAGGCATTATGATCACCGGGTTCCTTTTCAACGCTGTGCAGCTGTAACGAAAAGGGCGGTTAGCCCTTCAGGGCACCCGCAGAAACGCCTTCGATGACCTTGTCCTGAATCGCCAGGAAGATCAGGGCGCTGGGCAGCATGGAAAGGACCACGCCACCCAATAAAT
>JAIFLN010000183.1 GCA_020049045.1 Spirochaetota bacterium
TCGGCCACCAACAGACGAAAATAGCCCCAGTCGGCCCGCAGGTCGTCCCCCGAGGTGGTCAGCACGTTCTGCTCGCAGCAGCCGGCCGTGAGCAGGTTCCAGCCCTTGCCCTGCGCGTCTTTCAGCGGGGTAGAAAACACGGCGGCACTCTGCGTGCCCAGGTTGGTGGCAATTTCGGCCCCCACCTCGAGCAGCGTCTCGACCTGATGGGATTTACCGTCCAACGATTGCACATCAAGGTCCAGATAGCACACCGGCCGCGACAGCACATCGAGATCGTCGGGCAGCAACGGACTGGTGAAGGTCAACGTCACCTGAACCCGGGCATCGCGCCAGGTGTAGCGCGTCCGCGTAGGCCAGATGGTGCAGTCGGTTTGCGGCAGTGTTGGATCGTGCTGACCCCAGCCGCCCCCGAGCAGGCGGTAGGCCACCCCGTCAACACGCACAAAGACCATCAGATTGCGGCCGTAGTTTGTCCAGTGCGACACGCCGCCCTCGGAGGCCGCGTTGTGGGCTGACCACAGGCTGAACTGGGGGTCGTGCACCACCAGCGGAGTCGATGGGGCGCGCAGGGAGTAGCCGGGGATAGGGCTTTTCATGAGGACGTCTCCAAGCAACAACTGTGAACGTAGTCGTTTCCCCGGCTGTGCCACGGCGCGTCGTCCCACAGCGAGAACAGCGGCTCGGCGTGGTTCGACAGGCTCAAACCGGCAAAGTCGCGGCTGGCGAAAATGCGCGCGGCATCGGCGTTCCAGAGTTTGTAGCCTTCCCAAGAGACTTCAGGATGGTCGGGAAAATTGCACGGCCCGTACGGTTCGGTGACCACTGCGGCCAAGCGCTTACCCGATGGCAGCGTGCAGCGCTTCATCACGTTGTCGGCGTAGTCGTGGGCTTCAATGCCGTCGTGGAGCGAGAACTTCGACGCTCCGGTACCAGCCTTTTCGAGGGCACGCTTGTCGGCCTCGTCCAGGAACACGTCGGGCATGAAATGGACATCGATCACATCGTACAGGTCCGTGACGCGGGCGTGGTAGTTTTCAGCTCCAAGGGAGGAATACGCCAAGGGGATGCCGTCGCACGCCACTTCCTGGGCAATGGCTTCGCCCAGCCACCCGTTGACCCGCTGGAACAAGGCGTCGAGTTCGGGCAGGTCGGCGCGGAAGCCGGTTTGGCCTTCGTGGCGCACTTCGGGATCCGAGACCTTCACCGACCGCATCATGGAACCCAGGAACAGCGGCACCTCATTGAGGGGAGCAATCCAGGCAGCGCGCTCGAGCACACCGTCGTCGCGCATCAGCTTGAGCGCCTTGACCCAAGCCTGCGACCACCCCCGGCACACCGCTTCTTCTTGCGACGGTTCGATCATGCCGCCGTTGGCGGTGTATTGAGGCCCCAAAATGTCGAACGACATCCATGTGTCGAGTGCCAGCTGAATGTGGTGCTTGCGGCACAGGTCGGCCAGCGCCACTACCTGGCGTCGCACATTCACCTCGTAGCCTTGCGGCAGCAAGACGTCGCCCCAAGTCCGGAACCGCCGCGAGATCCCCTGGGCTGCAAAGTGATGGCTCGGCTCGACATAGAAGTGCGGAAAGGCGTCGATGCGCAGAGTGTTGTAGCCCCGTTCAGCAGCCTCGGCCACCCGGCGCGGCAGGTCGTGAAACGCACCGCCAGGGTGGCCGCACTTGAGCCAGGAATAGTCCCACATCGAAATGGTGAGGGGGGTCTCGCTTTTCGGAAATCGTATCATCTCGTCCTCTCTTTCAATTTCACCGGCGACACGCCTGGAAAGCCGGCTTTGCCGGTCAGGGCTGCCGTCACAGCTAGGTGCATCAAAGGGGTATTGGAGTAGGCGTTGATGCAGGTATCGACCCGCTCGAAAAACTCGTCGCACAAATAGGGGCTGCCAAAGCTGACGACAATCACTTTGTCCTTAGGAAAGGAGTTGATGGCCCAAACCGACTGCGCCTCATCGTCCCACAGCCCCAAAGGTCCAAAGGGGTGGTGAGGACTGCGGGCTACCGCCACGATGATCCGGTCGTAGCGGCGGGGAGAGTCGTCTTCCCACCCTTGAGTTTCGTACAGAATGTTGTGTTGAAACTCCACCTCGAACCCGGCTTGAGCCAGGGTTTCGCTGAAATGGCGGAGCTGGGCCAGGGGACCGGAACCTCCCTTGCGCGACAAGGGCGTCACCCCCACCACGAGGATTTTGCGGTCCTTTGCTGGATTCAGTGGCAGGGCCTGCCGACGGTCGCGCAGCAAAGTCACCGCCTGGGAAGCCACGGCCACGGCCGTGTTCCGATTCTCGACCTTCTCAGCGGCGGTGAGAGGCCGCAACAAGGCGTGGTCCCGATCGAGCACTCCAAAACGCGTCTTCAACGCCAGCACCCGGTTCACCGCGTCGTCGAGCCGGGCCAAGGGGATGCGGCCGTCGAGAACACGCCTCTCCACCTCGTCGAGAAATTCGTACGAAGGCCACAGCATCAGATCAACACCGGCCAGAAAGCTCTGAATTTCGCCTTCCAGCGGGTCGTCGTACCAGCCCCGAAACCCGGCCATGGTCATGGCATCAGAAACAATGACCCCCGCAAAGCCCATTTCACCCTTGAGCAAGTCCGTGAGAAGCTCTTTCGACAGGGTGGCAGGCAGCGGGAACCCGTTGGTGCGCTCCTTCTGATACGCCGGCAGGGTGATATGGCCGGGCATGATGCAGGCGGTTCCGGCGTCGATCAGCGCTTGAAACACTTTGCCGTGGTTCTGCCACCACTGGACCAAAGACAACGAGTTGCAGGTGGTCATCAGATGCTGGTCGCGGGAATCGACGCCGTCACCGGGAAAGTGCTTGATCGTGGCGGCCACCCCGTTGTCCTGCAAACCGGCAATCTGGCGGGTCAGCAGTTCAATGGCCAGGTCGGGGTCGTCGGTGAGGCTGCGGACGTTGGTCAGCGGATTGAGGGGATTCAGGTTGAGGTCGGCTACGGGATGCAGCACCCAACGGATTCCCACCGACCGGCATTCGCGGGCCACAGCCTGCCCGTAACGGTAGGCTAGTTCGGGCGACCGGGCAGCGCCGATGGTCATTTCATTGGGAAAGGCGGTCATGCCGGGCAGGTCGAGCCCGCTCTCATAATCCTCCTGAAAAATCAGGGGGACAGAGCTGACGGCCTGGTACTCGGCCGCAGACTGTTGAAGGTGGGTGACCCGGTCGTCCCAGGCCACCCCGTCCCACAGTTTCCACCCCATGAAAAACCCCGACACAGGGTAGCGGTCGAAGAAGCCCTTCAGCGAACCTCCCCCCAGTTCGAGTTCCTTTTTCCGGTTGGGCAACATCAACATGATCTGCCCGATTTTTTGACGCAGCGTCAGGTCCATTCCAGAACTCCTTGTGAAGAATCAGCGGGAAACGAGGAACGCTCCCAGGCGTAGCGCGTGGCCGGTTGAGTCGTGTTGACGGGTGGCCAGCACCTTGAGGTGCAGCGTGTGGGTACCATCGGGCAGGTCACTGGCCAGAATGCGGCAGTGCGCCCGGGTGAAGTGCAGGGCATACTGGTCGAAACTGGAAAGGGTCTGCGGCAGACCCGCATCAAGGGACCATTCAATATCACCCGAATCGGGAGCCACCAGCCAGTACAATCCGATAACCCTCCCCTGGAAGACGACGATCAGTTCGGACCCGGGACCATCGGCACACAGGCGGTGGGGATAGCGGCCGGCCAGGTCCGCGGGGTCCTTGGTCCACCCTTCCCCGGCCCATTCCCAGGCATCGATTAAGCCGGCCTCGACCAAGGGGTTGGCGACCAGGGGCTTGGAAGGCATCACTGCGGAAGGGGCCACAAAAGGAGCGCTTCTGGTTTGGAGAAACCGCCGCACCTGCTGGGCATACACAGCATACCCTGCATCCGAGGGGTGCACGCCGTCGGGTAGGGCTTGTTCTACGGTGAGCACCCCGCTGCCAATGGCCTGCCACAACGCCTTGCCGACATCAATAACAGGCAGACAGTAGTAGTCGGCCACCTCCTGGTGTATCTGAGCTTCACGGCTGGGCTTGTCCTTGGTAGTGGTGTATACCAGTACAATCTCCGAACGGGGAAGAACGATGCGGATCTGCCGTACCACCCCTTCCAGACTGCGCAAAATCCATTCCCTCGCTCCGTCTTTGTCGTTGACGGCAAATTCCACAAACACCAGATCGGGCCGATGAACCAGCAGATCGTGGGAGCAGCGGAACGCCCCCAAGTCCGAACCCGTGCCGCCGATCGCCGCATTGACACCGGTGACGGTGAATTCAGGAAACCGCTGGGCCAGCCAGGCAGTGGTCAAGGCCCGCCAGGAGGTTTTCTCGGGGTCGGAGGCACCGGCTCCCTCCGTGATGGATCCGCCAAAGTAGCCGATGACAAAAGACTGGTTCAAACAGGGTCCGCCTGTTCGTTGGTCTGGAAGACCTGGATGGACTGATCCATCTGCTGCGCCACCTCGCCAATTCTGTCGGCCGTGCCGGAAACCTGCCGAACGCTGGTCGAGATGGTCTGCAGTCCCAAGGTGATCTCGCCGATGTTGGACACGACTTCATTGGAAACCCGCTGAATATCGCCCAGAGTCACCTGCATTCCTTGGGCTGACTGTTCAATGCCCCCCGCCTCCGTTGTCAGGTCGTTGGAACTGCCCTTCAGGGTCTCCATGGAGTCGAGGATCTGGCGGCTGCCCCTTTCAATCTCGCTGACTTCGCTGTTGATTTCACGGGCCGACTCCGATACCTGCTGTATGTGAGTGCTGATCGACTGGAAGGCGTCACCGGTGGACTTGCGGGTTGCGGCCGCCTCGCTGATTTTGTAGGTAACAACCTGAATGGTCTGATCGATTTCCCGCGAGCTGGCGGCACTGGCGGCGGCCAGTTTGCCAATTTCATCCGAGACCACGGCAAAGCCCTTTCCAAATTCCCCCGCGTGAGCAGCCTCGATGGCGGCATTGAGTGCCAGAATATTGGTCTGCTCAGCCAGGCTGGCGATGACCGAGGCCATCTCGCGGATGGAATCGACGCTTTCGGCGATTTCGGCAACCTTGTCAAAAGAATGGTCGAACACCTCGCGGCCTCGGTCTGCTTCCTGGACCAGCCCCTCGGCGGTTTTGCGGTCCTGCTCGGTAAGGCGGCTGATTTTGCCGATCGAGGCGATCATCTGGTTGACCGCCGAAACCGAGGTTTCCACCTGCCGGTTCTGGGTGGAAAGCCGCAGGTTGAACTGGCTCAAGGTCGTGGCAATTCTGAGAATTTCTGTCGAGGAATCGGCGATCATGGCGTCCATCCTCTCCATTTGAGCGCGAATGGACTGTGAATTAGCCTCAATTTCAACGGCGGAGCTGGTCGATTCGGATACGGTGCCGATCAATTCATCGCGGAGCATCTGGTTGCGCCGGGAGGCGTCTTGGATTTTACCCAAAGAGCCGTTGAGTGATAACAGGAGGCCATCGAGGTTGCGGCCCAGCACACCGATTTCGTCCTTGCTCTTGAGCCCGAACCGGCAGGTAAAGTCTCCGGAACTCATAACAGCAATGGTTCTGTCGATCAAAGAGATTGACCCGGCAATGCTTCGGGCCATCAGGAACGAGATCACCACGACCAGAATCACAATGCCCAGCACCAGCACCAAGGCCATCAAGGTGCTGGTCTGCTTGACCTTGGCCACCTCTTCCTGCACCACCAGAGTCTTGGCGTCAATCACAGACACCGTGGTGCTCAGCACCTGATCCATATTGACAATGCCGCTGACAATGCGGAACACCGTGTAGTTCATGCTGGCCAGTGCATCCTCGCTGATACCGGAAGTTTTATCCTTGGAGAAAAGACTCTGGAGGCTCAGAACCGCCGGTGACAAATTAGAGGCTGTCATGTTCTTGATCAGGTTATTGAAGTTTTCGCCCATCCCATCCAGGGACTGCGAGGAAAGCGCCTGAAGATTGACCGAGACCTTTACTGCATCCTTCAACACCTCGTTGACCTGCGGTAACAAAGTCAGTTGGGACAAAGCCTTGTTGGCCTCGTCGTAGTTTTTCCGGGCTGCGTTCAAAGCGGCCAGCTGCGCCTCCATGGGTTTGATTGACAGCAGGGCTGACTCGCTGCGGAGGGTAGCCGCCGCTTGGGAGAGTTTCGTAAACAGAGCCCCTTCCGCCTGCATCTGATCAATCGGTGCCAGAATGACGAAATAGCTCAGGGCTGCAACCATCATCAGGGCGACACTGCCGGTCACCAACAGCATCAGCTTCGTGCGAATCTTCATAAAACATCTCCTTCCAGAATCAAATCATCAAGAATGCCCGTCGTAGGAGAGGCTTTGTTGTTCGAAAACACGGCAAATCCGGCAAGGACAGGCCCTGCCAAAGAAAGCTCCAAAGTACCGATGGCGATCCAGGGCTTGCTTTTGCCCACCGCCAGTGAGTCTTCGCGGTACCAAAACGACAGCAGACTGCCTTCGCGCTCCATTCTCAGCACGGCCGGCAAAGAACCCCTCACCCCGTGCAGGCTGTCAATGCGCTGGCCAGCCTGCCGCCGGTAGGCCACCATGCATTCACCCCGGCTGTTGACGCGAAAGTTGACACAGGCCGCGTCGGCGGTATCGGCCTGCCGGACCATCAAACCGATCTGCGCGTTGGGACTGGTATGTTTCAACGAAGTGACACGGCATTCCAGGCGGGAGGGAACTTCGGTGAAGCGGCGGTAGGCAACGGTGGCATCGTCGGCTTGAAACCAGACGTTGTCACCGTTGCTGATGAGCATCAGTCGGCCGTCTTTCAAAAAGGCGGCACCAGCGGCGTCCCGGTAGTGCGACACAGCCCAGCCCAGGGGCAAACCCCGGTCCTCAACAGCGGTGAGTTTGATACGGGCCGTCAAGCGCTGTCCCTCAGCAGCCGCATGCACCACCAGCTCGCCCTCTCCCTCCTGCTCTGCCAGCAGGTCTCGGCCCCGCACAACGGCAAAATCAGGGGCGTGCACCGCCGCTTCCTCTGCGAGCAAAGGGCGCTCGGCTCCGGTGTTGTCCACACCCCACACCTGCAGCACCTGGGGCTTGCCGACGGTCAGCAGCGGTGAATCGAGTTCCAAGCGCAGCCCGGTCAGTCGTGTTGCCACAACCGTCAGCGAGAGTCTTCGAAAAAGCGGACCACGGTGCGAATGCGCGCTCAGGGTCAGGTCCACAACTCCCGTCCGCAAAGCTGTGACCCGGTTGTCCTCGCCAATTTGAACCACACCAACGGGAGCCGCCACCAGCACAATCAACGCTTCGGGATAGTAGCCACCCCGACGGCTCTTGACGGCGGCGCACACTTCCAGCGTCTCGCCCACAGCCAGCCGGTCGCGCGGCACCAGAATTTCAATCGAGGCATGGGCATCGTCGACCAATACATGGTACCGGGCGGTCAGAAGGCTGTCGGCGTTACGCACCTGTGCTGTCACCATAGCAACGCCGCCTGAAACCGCCTGAACCGTACCATCCGGCCGCACTTGAGCCACCCGAGAGTCACTGCATTGCCAGTCCACCGGGGTTGATCCCAAGGTCTCAAGCAGGAACCCCCGGGCAGTACGGGCTGAAAGCTGCAACCTCAACGCCTCACCCCTTTCCAGCCGGACGAAACTGGCCCGGGGATTTTCGGAGGAAAATAGGAACAAACGGTCCAAGGTGTCAGCGGTGGCGCGGGGAAAGTCCGATTTCAGACCCATGGCCCGGTAGTCCGGGTCGTGAATTCCCAGCAAATGCGCCCGGGAGTCGTAGCGCAGCCGGTAATCGCGCGAAGCGGCATCCATCAAGCCCGGATCCTCTACCAGCGAGTTCCCGTCGTAGAGGCCCTGGTGGCAGGCTTGCCACTGGTCCATGGGGAGAAACTCGGGGATGTTGTCGACTCCGGTGACTCCCATAGGCGTTTCGGCCCAGTACAGGTTGCGGTTGCACGAGCTGTAGCGGTCGTCGTCCCAAGTCGAAAACACGTGGGCGTTCGCACCGCAGCGCACAAACAGGTTCTTGCGAACGCTTTGGTGGTGGTTCTCACGCCTGAGGGCCATATCGGTGGTGCCCAAGGCACCGCCCCCCGGAGCCACCAGGTTGTCGACCAGAACGTTGTTCTCGATGGTGTCACCAATGCCCTTGGCCACCACCACGCTGCCCAGCGAGCCGCTGCCTTCCTTCTGCAAGCCGCAGATCAGGTTGTCGGTCACCCGAAGGTCGTTGGCGCAGTCGTCGAGGTACAAACCGGTACCGAAGGAAAAATAGATATTGCTGTCGTGCAGGTAGTTGGCGTGGAACACATTGCCCGTGCCGGGGCACCAGGTTTCCAAAATCCCCGTGTCCTGGCTGTCGCGGTTGGCATCTAACAAATCGTTATATTCAATGACATTGTTTCGGGAGTGCTGGTAGTCTGTGACGTTCTGCATATCCACCAGGCGGCCGTCCCAGGCGGTTTTACCCACAAGACGGTCATGGGACATGCTCGACATTCCCAAGGCGTACCGGGGTGAATGTTCCAGGCGGTTGTGGGCTATGTGGTTGTGCCCGGTATCGATCAGTTCCATCGACGAGGCGTAGCCCACCACCTCACCGCTGGCAAAGACCCGGTTGTTGAGAATCCGCGCATGGCTGTTGCGATAGGGGCCCAAACCACCCCGGGGAAGGTCCTCAATCTGAATGCCCGTATGGCCGCTGTGGTGGATGTCGTTGCCGCTGATTTCGTTGTTCCTGACGCGGCCAAACAGGTGGATACCATGCCAGCCGGAGTTGGCGATCTCACAACCTTGAACAACAATTCCCTCTGCATTCTCGAGATACACCAAACCCTGAGCGACCGTGGTAAACCCGTACTGGTCGGGCAGGTCGCCGTCGCAGACCGACAGGCCCTCCAGGGTGACGTTGCGGACCGGTTCCGCTTCGGTGCCCTTCAAGCAGAACACCGTCGGCATCAAGGGCGTCACAACCTCAGCGGTCGTCAGATCCTCGCCTTCCCGGGGCCAATAGTACAGGTACCCCGCTTGGCGGTCGTGGTAATACTCACCCGGCTCGGTCAGAAGTTCCAAAGCCCCTTGGATGAAGTAACGGCTGCCCTTGCCCGCTCCCCAGTCCGAAGGCTGATCCCACGAAACAATACCTTTTTCGTAGTCAAGCGTTGTCACCTTCAGCGTGTCCTGGTGCCAGTTGCGCCCGTCGTCTTCGCCCGGCCACAGATAAATCTGCAGATCGGCCACCGAGGCTACCCGGGGGAGATCTCCCGGGGCAAAGCCCATGTGACGGTGCCTGTCCTCGTAGACGGTGAAAGCACCCACCTGGTATTGGCCCCGGGGTGCGGTGTCGCCCACCTTTTTCGGGTAACGGGCGCAGACGGCACGCCGCCCTCCGACGTACAGGCTGTTGAACCCATGACTGCGGGTCAGTTTGGTTCGGAAAATCGTTCCCGGTTGCGGACTGTCCAACCAGGGCTCCCACCAGCCCACCCTGGCACCACCGTGCAGAACGGCACGCTCGCCGGGAGAACTGCGGAACACCACACGGTGCCCGTTGCGCCCGCTGAAGGCGGCGTCCAGAACCAAAGGCTGTTCCAGGTAATAGTCGCCGCCCCGAAACGTCACGGTCAAATCGCGGTCCATGGTGGGCACGGCCTTGCGGACAGCCTTCAATACCGATGACAGCTCATCGGTGGGGAAAAGTGTAAATTCGGTTCGGCTCATCGCTCCACCACGGTCACGGGACCAACCTTTTGCACCTGCACGCTTTGAACACCCAGGGGTTTGCAAACCCACAGCTTACCTGGTTTGTTGGTCTGCACGGAAAAGCCGAGCGTGGAACCGGTTCTCAAAAACCCCGTCACAAGCATCGGCGCATCGGAGCGCAGAACCTCCAGCCCGTCGATTTCGAACGATAGCCCCAGCGCACCGCAGCGTACCGAACACCGCTGTTCGCCCAGGCAGAAGTTGGTCACTCCGCCGTCGACCCCTGAAAGGTTGCCGAGGCGCAACCCTCCCCAGGCCTGCGCCTCGATGTATTCGGCCACGGCCACCTGGCCCAAAAGGGCTCCCCAGGTGTACAGGGCATCGGCGTTTTTTTTGTCGTCGCCGTCGCCGGTCACGGCATTGTAGTTCTCGTGGATGTGGTTTTCTTCCTGCCATTCCCTCATCAACAGGCTCAGGCTTTTGCGCGCAAACAGAAAGGACTCGTGGTAGAAGCCCTGCCGTTTGAGCCCTTCGGCCACCAGAAAGTTCATGGGTCCCCAAATGCGCCCGCGCCAGTAATCGTTGTCGCCAAAGGCCGGATCATTGCGGGCGATGCTGGGAATCACGTACTCACCCCAGAATTCCTGGGGATTGAGCAGGTGTTCGCTCACCATGCGACGGGCCTGCTCCGGGGAACAGAGGCCGGCCAGCATGGGGTAGAAGTTGGTAGGCGAGTACCGGGGGCTGAACCGGCCCTGCCAGTCCTTGTTGGCGTAGATTCCCGCTTCCTCGTCCCAGAGCTGGGCATTGATGGTGGTTTTCATCCGCTGGAATTCAGCGCGGTGCCGCTCAGCGTCGGCGGGCCGGTCCAGCAGGGCTGCCATTTCTGCCAGCGCCCAGCAATCCAGGGCGTACAGCGCGTTCAGTCCCACATCGGCCAGCTCCATGGTATGGGTCTGGGAATTGTAGACCACCCCGTCGTACATCGGGCTGTTGTCCAGGCCCGACTCGTACATGGCGGCCTGCAGATTGTTCGACTCATAACCCAGTTTGGTGACTTCTTCGAAGGGGTCCGAGCCCCATTCCAACAGGCCGTCGTTGTTGCCGTCGCGGTGCCCCATCCACCAGGCATTCCAAACCGCCAGCCGTCCATAGGTGTTCTCGAGAAGGGACCGCTCACCAAACTGATGGTAGAGTTTCAGGACGCAATAGGAGCCCACCGGTGGCTGCGAACGGTCCAGGCTGGCGCTGCGCTGGGCCCCGAAGTTGGGGACGAAGCCCGAGGGGGTGATTTCCTGCAAAATGCTGTCGATCTGCTGGTAGGCCAGCTGCTTGTCTTGAATTCCGCTGAGAATGGATGCGAAGAAGGTGTCCCAGTCGAACAGCACGTACGAGCCGAAACCAGCGCCGTTGGCCGTACACCAGGTGCGGGCCACCGGAGTGCAGACCCGGTCTTTGATCGGTTCGTAGATGGTGTTCCAGAGCAGGCCTTTCACTATCGCCTCAGGGCAGCCGTCAAGCAGGCCCTGGCCGCTGACCAGTTCCCGGGTGCAGGCAGCCTCAGCCTCGTCAAGGAACTCTTCCATTAGTGCGACTGTCAGAGTGTTGTTACAGCGCACATAGACGGGACTGGTCGTCTCAAAAAGGAACCCCTGGGTGGTGGCGTTCAGCCGGGTCTGCGTGTCCTCGACACCCGAAAAGTCGATGACAAACTGTTGCCCGGCTGTTTTCAGCACCAACGTGGCCGGGGTTTTTTCAAGGGACCCCGCCGCATTCCAGCGGAACAGCGCATTGATAAAAAACTTCAGACCCGGGCGGCCGCCCACAGGAGTGATTTTGTAGACAAACGAGTCGCCCCGGCAGGCAAAGCGGGTGTTGAACACCAAATCGCGGTACTTCAGGTCAAGGTCAAAATACCGTCCCGTCGGATGGTGGGGCCCCAGGCGCTGCAGGTTCTCGCTGAGCGGTCCCAGCGGTGTGTTCTCGGTGGGCACATCGCGCCACAGCATTTCTTCCTGTAGGCGTTTGAGCTCGTCATCGTAGACCGAGACCCTCACCTCGCACAGCTCGGGCATCCTCATCACGGCGTTCAGACAGTTGACGTCCCACGTGTTCCAGGTTCCTGCTTTCACTTTGATTGCTCTCCCATGGCTTTGTCCCACAGAGCCCAGTCCTCCTCATCGCGCCCCTTGGGCAACGCCCGCTGTCCCTCTGGCCGCAGCTGCACAAACAGCACTTCGCCGGGTGCCAAGGTGACTTTCAACGATCGCTGGTCGATAAGCTCGCCGGCAGGCTCCACCTCAAACCGGGGCCGAGAATGCGATTCCAGCAGCTGCTGTTCCCAGGGCGACAGATTTTGGGGCCGCCCCATCCGGCACCAGGTTTCCCACGGACTGCCGGCTCCCTCGGCAATCCGAGCGGTGATCCACAGGTGGGGACCGTCAACGGTATCCGGTCGGGAACCGACCCGAAGGGTTTGTGTCCAGGGCCGGGGGGACGTTTCGGTGGGTTGGTAGTGGTTCCACAGCACCAGGTTGGTCACCCCTCCCTCACCACAGGCGAAACACCCGCGTTCCGGCGTCGAACCGGCTACCCGCAACACCCGTCCCCTCAGGTTCTCCAGAAACCAGAAGGCGTTGTACGAGGCTTTGCGCAGACCGTGGATGGTCATCAAACCGTAGGTACAGGAAAACGGACTGTGCGGCATGCCGCCTTCTTCAAACAGGTCGCTGACTGTCCACCAGCACAAGGTCTGGGCCGCATCGTCGAGCGCCAGGCAGTTTTTAACGATAAAGGAGGCAGCCCACAGGTTGTCGACGTAAACGTTGTCACCCCAGGTGATACCGGCCGTCGAGGCGGTGCTTTGGCTGTTCCACTCCGTCCAGTGAATTTCCAGCCCGGGCATTGCCGAGGACCGCACCAGGTTCTGCACACTGCGGATGGTGTCGGCAAAGAAGGCTCCCGGGGCGTGGGGACTGCCCTGGCGGTCGTGGTAGTCCACAAACTCATCCTGGGGATACAGATGCGTGGAGACAAAATCCAGGGGCACGCCCGAAGAGTGGCAATGTTGAATCATGTCGGTCAGCCAGTTGGCCTTTGAGGAGGCCGGTCCGCCCACCCGCAACCCCGAATCGACGGCCTTCAGGGCCCGGGCCGAGGCGTCGTACAGCTGAAAGTACTCTTCCTTGGTTCCCGACCAGAA
This sequence comes from Spirochaetota bacterium, assembly GCA_020049045.1. GTDB lineage: Bacteria > Spirochaetota > Spirochaetia > JABEVK01 > JABEVK01 > JAIFLN01. Next base: position 12,882 of record JAIFLN010000183.1, read on the forward strand.
CCCGCCCAGGTTGGGTTCATTCCACACCTCAAAGTACCACAGGCGGACCTCTTCCATGCCATAACGCTCCACCAGGTGACGGGCAAAGGCCTCAACCAGCTGGGACCACAAGCGGTAGTCAGATGGCGGAGTGACGTTCATGGCGTAGTGGAACATGGTCTGTGTGCCCGAAGCCAGGGCTGAGGGCATGGGGTTGAGCTCGACAAAGGGACGCAACCCCAAAGCTAAAAGCGAGTCATACACCTTGTCGAGGTGGTGCCACTGAAACGCCAGGCCGCCATCGGGTTTACGCACCACCACTGCCATGTCGTCATGAAAAACGGCATGGAACCGGCAATAGCGGAAACCAATCTCCTTTTGGGCCCGGGCCAACTGGTCCAGCAGGTCTTGCCGCAGCAGTTCGTAGGCCCGGCCCACGGCAATACAGTTCTTCCAGGGCTTTTCCAGCCTCCGGTTTCCCCGAAAGTCTCCGATTTTCAGCATGAGGTGTCCTTTGGAATGGTGAGAATTTTGCCGCCGCCCGCCCAAAGCAGCTGTACGGTCAGTTCGGTGTCGGCGGTGATGACAACCTTCGGTTCGTCGTAAACCGAAGCTCGGGCCTGGCAGGACAGATTCACCGAGCTGCCGGCTCCAAAGGGGTAGCGCTCCACTGTAACGGCGTCGAGGGTTCGCAAGTCCCACACCAAGCGGTTCTTTGGGGCCTCGGGTTTCAATCCGAGCACAAACTCCAGCAGAACCGCCGTAGGAACCAGCCCTGTCCAACCAACAAAATCGGGAGTGGAGTGCCCCGCCCCGGCACTTCCGTCGTCGTCCGGTGAGTAGTTCTCCCAAAGGGTGCCGGTTTTCTGCAAAGCCTTCGCCACGTGATCCAGGTGGTTGAGCGCAATGTCGCGAGCCAGAGCCGAGCGGCCGATTTTCTCGAGGCCCCGCAGCACCATGTAGTTGGTGGGCGGCCAGACACCGCCTTTCCAGTAGCCTCCGTGGGGGTCATACCCCTCCGAATCTGCCGACAGGCTGGGGATACGGTGAGTGCGGTTGAACTGGGCCAAGTTTTCCAGCGGAGCCAGAAAGCGCTCCAAACGATGGCTGGGGACAACCCCTGCCAGCAAGG
>JAIFLN010000035.1 GCA_020049045.1 Spirochaetota bacterium
CGCTTTGATCTGGTCACCTTCCGGGCGGTGTTTCCCTTGGACGCCAAACTGGTGAAAAAGCTCAAGCGCCTGCTGAACCCCGGAGGGGGCATTGCCGCCTACAAAGGCCGCCGCGAGGTGATCGATGCGGAGCTGGCCGCCCTAGGGGCCTTGGCCGAAGAGGTGGAGGTCATTCCGTTGAAGGTGCCGTTCCTCGACGAGGAACGGCACTTGGTGATTCTCCGCTGACCGTTAGTTTTTCAGAAGAACGGTAGCCTGTGCCAGAGTGATTCCCAGCTCCCGGCTCCTGCTGTCGGGCTGTCCCGTACCGGCCCACAACCTGAGGGCACCGGCGGCGAAGGCCCGTTTGCCGTCCTGGTGCACACTCGCGATTTGGCGAGGTGTCAGCGTCAGTTCGACGGTTTTGGTCTCTCCCGCTTTCAACTCCAGCCGCTCAAAGCCCGCCAGTTCGTAGTTGGCGGCCTTCATGCCGCAATCCTTGTGCAGGTACAGCTGAACCACATCGCAAGCGCTTTCCCGGTGCGGGTTGTTTACCGTCACTTTCACGGTGAGGCTCTGTTCGGGACCTATCGACGCGGGGGCTTCCAACTTCGTCACGTTCAACGGGCGGTAGCTGAGCCCGAAGCCAAAGGGGAACAACGCTTCGACAGGGCTGTAGCGGTAGGTGCGTTTTGACATGTTGTAATCGTCGAAGGGAGGAAGGTCCTCGAGGCGGCGGGGGAGCGAGACGGGCAGCTTGCCGCTGAAATCCCGCTTGCCGAACAGCAGTTCGGCCAGGGCGGTGCCGCCCTGTTCCCCCGGGTACCAGGAGTACACAATGGCGGCGGCCTTGTCGACGTACGGGCTGAGGTCGATGGCCGAACCGGCGCTGACCACCAAGACGATGGGCTTGCCTTGGTCGAGCAGCTTCATCAAAAAGTCGTGCTGACCCTTGGGCAGGGCAATCGAGGTACGGTCGCCGTAGTCGGCCATGGCGATGGCGTCGCCTTCCTCTCCTTCCATCAAAATGTTGAGACCCATAAAGGCGAGGGTGACATCGAACTCCCGGGCCTCAAAGGTGGCCCAGTCGGTGGTGATTTTCTTTTCTTCGGCCAGAAGCGACCCGTGGCGGAACTCAAATTTGAGGTCCTGGCCCGCCTCCTCGGTAATGCCCTCGACAAAGGTCACCATCCGCGGGCTCAGGCCGTGGTAGTTCCCCAAAAGGGCTTCGGGTGCCATGGCGTTGGGACCCGTGAGATACAGGGACTTCAGCTTTTCTTTGTTCAGCGGAAGAATGCCGTTGTTTTTCAGCAGCACCATGGACCGCACGGCAGTTTCGAGGCTCAGCTCGATATGGGCCTGACTGCGGATCACCGAACGGGGGATGGCGCGGAATGGCACCTTGTCCTTCGAGTCGAACTCACCCAGGCGGAAGCGGGTCGAGAAGAGGCGGCGCAGGCTGCGGTCGATGGTTTCCATCGAGACAAAGCCCATGCGTACAGCGTCTTCCAAGTGGTGGAACAGGTTTCCACAGTTCAGGTCGCAGCCCTTGTTGACGGCCAGCGCCGCCGATTCGACGGGACCGGATGTCACCTTGTGCGTCAAATGGAAATCCTGGAGCGCCCAGCAGTCGCTGGTCACGTGGCCCTGAAAGCCCCAATCCCCGCGCAGGGTCTTTTCCAGAAGGAACTCGCTGCCGCAGCAGGGCTCGCCGTTGGTGCGGTTGTACGCGCCCATCACGCTCTCGACGCCGGCTTCGACCACCAGCTGGCGGAAGGCCGGCAGGTAGGTATCTTCCAGGTCGTAGGGACTGGCAACGGCGTTGAAGCTGTGGCGGTCCTTTTCCGGTCCGGAGTGGACGGCAAAATGCTTGGCACACGCGGCGGTTTTCAGGTAGCGCGGGTCGTCACCCTGAAGGCCCTTCACAAAACGCTGGCCCATTTCCCCAGTCAGATACGGGTCTTCCCCGTAGGTTTCCTGACCCCGGCCCCAGCGCGGATCGCGGAAAATATTGATGTTGGGTGTCCAGAACGTCAGGCCTACGTAGCGCCCTGCGGTTCCTTTGGCGGCAAAAATTTCGTACTTGGCCCGGGCTTCGTCGCTGATGGCGGTGGCCACCTGAAGCGCTAAATCGCGGTCGAAGGTGGCGGCCAGCCCGATGGCCTGGGGGAAGATGGTGGCGCTGCCGGCCCGGGCGACTCCATGGAGCGCCTCGTTCCACCAGCTGTAGGGAGCGATTCCCAGCCTTTCGATGCCGGGGGCCTCATGAAGCATCTGGCCGACCTTTTCGGAAAGGGTCAGACGGCCGATCAGGTCTTCAATGCGTTGGGCCAGGGGCAGGTCGGAGTTGCGGAAGAGTTCTTTCATAGTCATCCATTGTGAATCCATGTCCCGGTTTATGGCTATGCGTGATCTTGATGAAAATGTAAGATCTTGCAATGAATCGTTCCCTGCCGTCGGTTCAATACGGATTCTTAACCCAGTCCTTCCCCCTTCATGAACATCGATTCTGGGAAATCCACCTCTTTACCGGCGGCAGGGGGGGTGTGTTGCAGGATGGGTCTTTGTGGGCTGTTTCTCCAGGGACGCTGACCTTGACCCCTCCTCACCATACCCATGAATTGACGGTGGAAGAGCCTCTATCCTTCTATTATCTGCAGTTTCTTGGCGAGAAAGAGGTTCATTCGCTGTTGGTCCGCCTGGTAGAACGCCAAAAGATCGAGGGTCCTTTGAAGGTGGAGCCAGGGTTGGTTGTTGAAGTCGGGCGTCTGAAGGACAAGCTGGATTCACCCCTTGCCGATCGGGTTGCCTCTGGAGTCCATGGTTTTCTGGCTTGGTTGTACGATCTTGCTGCCGGCCGGAGTGAAGAAGAGCCCGATGGCATCGATCGGGCCTTGGTTTGGCTGAGGAAGAACCTCGACCGGCGTTTGGGGTTGAACGACTTGGCTTTTCAGGCCGGCATGGACCGCTTTGTCTTCTGCCGCCGCTTCAAAACTCGGACGGGCCTGTCGCCCCTGGCCTATGTCCATCGGAGCAAGGTGGAAGCAGCGGGGTTTCTACTTGCCGTCACGGACCTGCCCTTGGCAGAAGTGGCCCATAGGTTCGGGTTTAGCGACGAGTTTCATTTCGGAAAGGTCTTTCGCAAGTGGAGAGGACTTTCTCCGGGCCGCTGGCGCAAGATTCACCCGACACCCGATGAGTCCTCTTTACATACCGTGTAAATCGTAATATTACTTTCTCATAAATACGAAAATCGTATTTTGGAAGGAGATAAGCGATGAAGATCGGATGTGTGAAAGAAATCAAACGGCACGAGTACCGGGTGGGGCTCACTCCGGACTGTGTGCGAGCCTACGTTGGCCATGGCCATCAAGTGGTGATGCAGGCGGGAGCCGGTGACGGTGCGGGTTTTACCGACCAAGAGTACCTAGCGGCCGGGGGTTCCATTGAACCCGATGTCAAGAAAATTTTTGCTGGCAGCGACATGATCGTCAAGGTGAAGGAGCCTCAACCCGAAGAATACGGGTTGTTCCGCAAGGATCAGATTCTGTTCACCTACCTTCACCTGGCTCCCGATGCAGACCAGACCAAGGCCCTCTTAAAAGCGGGGATCAGGGCAGTGGCCTATGAAACCATCCGCACCCCGGACGGAGTTCTCCCTTGTTTGAAGCCTATGAGCGAAATTGCCGGCCGACTTGCCATTCAGGAGGGGGCCAAATACCTCGAAAAGCCCTTCGGCGGACGCGGTGTTCTGCTGGGCGGCGTTCCTGGGGTTCCCCGGGGTAAGGTTGCCGTATTGGGCGGTGGCGTTGTTGGTATCAATGCCGCCAAAATGGCCCTGGGCTTGGGCGCTGAGGTGACCATCCTTGACGTGAGTCCTGGGCGGCTTGCCTACCTCGATGATATTTTTGGGGGTCGGGCAACCACACTCTACTCCACCGAAGCCAACCTTGTGAGGGTCCTGGCCGAAAGTGACCTCGTTATCGGCGGTGTGCTTATCCCCGGAGCCCAGACACCCAAACTGGTCCGCCGGTCTCACCTGAAAGGCATGAAGAAGGCCTCGGTTATTGTCGATGTGGCCGTAGACCAAGGTGGCTGCTGTGAAACAACCCACGCCACGACCCATGACGACCCCGTCTATGTGGTCGATGGTGTGGTGCACTACGCCGTGGGGAATATGCCCGGTGCTGTCGCTCTGACTTCCACCTTGGCGCTGACCAGTACTACCCTCAAGTACGGGCTGGCTATTGCTGACCAAGGGCTGGAAACCGCCCTGAAGGCCGATCCTGCCCTGCTGGCCGGTTTGAACGTGTACCGGGGTCAATGCACCTATGCCGAAGTGGCGCAGGCTCACGGCCTTGCCTACACGGCACCCCTGACGGTACTCTAGGAGCCTGTCGGACTTACGGGCCGCATTTTAAGCGGAGGGGCTGGGATGCCCACCCGGCGCCCAGAATCCCGCTCAAAATGCGGCGGCCAAAGGCCTTTCGGTCCAAAAGGAGGATCTTCCGGTGGAAAAGTCGCGCTTCATTCGCCTCGAATCTCGATTCGAGACTCACTCATCCCAACCTTTCCCCTCGAAATCTCCTCCCTTTGTCTCCGAAACCGTAAGTCCGACAGGCTCCTAGCCTCGTGCAACCCGACGACCTGGACTGGAAAATCATCGAGATCCTCAGCGCCGAGGCAATTCCCAACAGCACCATCGCAGAAAAGGTGGGTGTTTCTGAAGGAACGGTACGTGCCAGGCTGAAAAAGCTCAAGGATGCGGGTGTTCTTCAAGTCCGGGCTCTGATCAACCCCGAGGTGCTCGCTAATAAACAGCTGGTTCTCGTCGGTTTGACGGTGGTGGAAGCCCGCCTGCTGGATTCGAAAGCTCAGGAAGTTGCAGCCCTTCCGGGCGTGCTTTCAGTTTCCATCGCTTCGGGCCGGTATGATTTGATTGTGGAAGTCTTGACCGAGTCCAACAAGGGGCTGGTGACGTTTCTCACCGGCCCCCTGGCCTCGGTGCAAGGCATCCGAAGCTCCGAAAGCTTCATCATGCTCAAGGGCTACAACAAGTTTGTTTGAAAATCCGACGGGTACTTAGCCCAGGGTATTCATTGCCTTGAGCAGGGCGTCTTTCTCGATCAGGTCGATCAAGCGGGCCTCCACAAACTGTTTGGCACTGGGAGTGAAGCTGCCGGCTGTCACGCAAAACCCGCGGCCTGCGTGCATTTCTTTCAGCCTCACCTGCATGTCTCGTAGAAAGAGCTCGCCTACCTGACCGTTGCTGCGTAAAAAGCGGAACACGATGGTGTCATCCCACTTGCTGGTGCTGACTTCGGCAGTGATGTCGGCGTAGTCATTTTTCTCAACGGTGACATCGACGATTTTGATGGCTGCTTTGGGAAAAAAGGTGCTGGTCAAGGTTCGGCACAGGGTAACAAACTCGCTGGTAGGCGCCATCATATAGACCTGAAGGTTCTTGTTGCTATTGAACTCGCTGAGACGGCGGATCTGTTCGGTGACATCACGGTAGCCGGGGTTGATATTGCGGATGTCTTTGTACTGCCGCAGAGCTCCTTCCATGTTCTGTGCCTGGGTGTAGGCGTTGGCGAGGCGGTACTTCATCTCGAGGAGAACTTCGGGGTTGACCTTCTGGTGGCGGACTCCGATTTCCAGATCCTCGATGGCCTTGTCAAACTGCCGGGCATTGTAGTGAATGGTACCGGCAAACAGCGCCGCCTGCGGTCCCACCTCGGGGTCGGGCCTCAGATGGGTGAAAATCTGCACTGCATTTTCTGCCTGACCGAGCTCGTAATAGCTTTGGGCCAAATAGAAAAGACATTCCTTATCATTGGGCTCGGCGTCCATGGCTTTGCGCAGGTAGACAGCCGCATCTTTGTAAATTTTGATCCGGTAGAGGCTCTGACCCAGGAATTTCATGGTTCCCGCATGGTCGGGAGCCACGACGGCTGCGGCCCGCAACACCGCCACAGCCTTCTCGTACGCCTTTCGCTGGTACTCAATGACCCCGAGGTTGTAGTTGACCTCAAAGGCCTCGCCCCGCACCGCTTTGGCAATCAGCAAGGACTTGTAGGCTTCTTCGGCCTGTCCTTGTTTCAGTGAGCACAGCCCTGATCGAAGGTTGATCAGATACGCATCAAGATCAGGATTGCTGGTGGTCATGGCAGAAAGGATATTGTAGGTCTTGGCTGCCTTATCAAAGTCGTTGTCATTGAAATAGATATCTGCCAAGGCCATGAGGGCGTCGGGGTCCTTGGGATTCGAGGCCAGCTTTCGGGTGGCCTCCTTGAATACCGTGGCGCGATCTTTTGATTTTCCTGCGGATGGTTTTTTTTTGGTATTGGGAACCACAATCATGAAGTACCAGCCGGCAATGAGTACAATAAGGAAGACCAGTACTATCAATAAGATCGAGAGGGTGTCGAGCATTCCTTCATTATGGGAGGCCGACTCCGGCCCTGTCAAGAAAAGGCCAAGATTGACAAAGGGGGGCGGGCGGTCTAGTTTGGGGTGGGGGATAGGATTGTGGACAAACCGATGATCGGCATCCGCCAAGCTGACGGGTCTTTCTACGAAATTATGGACGACGCCGACTCAGGGCACAAACGTCTGGTACTATCCGCCGCCAGGGCGGATCAGCATGGGGTTCGCATTGAACTTTTCCGGTCTGAGGATGGTGCCCTGGATCCTGCCGGCGCTCTTGGCACCATCACCTTGGACGACTCGGAAGGCTTGGGCTACCAAGATATCGAGTTTCGGGTAGACCTGCGCGAGGATGGTCAGCTGGATGCTTCGGCAGCCCTGCCCGGCCAGCCTCCTCAGACCCTTTCGGTGGACCTCACCCCGTTCCGAGGTGTTCGAAACGACAATCAGATTCTGGAAGATGACACGCTGGACCTTGGAGAGCTCGACACCCTCGACGACAGCTTTTCCAGCGATCCGGAACCCATGACCCTCGATCTTCCGGACGATCTTCCCCAGGATGAGCTGGAACCCCCGAAGCGCAGCGATGCCGACATTTTGGCCGACGACTCGCTGGATGGTTCCGATCTTGACACCCTGGATGATTTCAATTTTGGTGACCAGGAACTCGAAGCTCCGGAATTCGAGGCGGAAAAGCCCGCACCTTCCCGAAGTACGGCACAGGCTCCCGATTCCTTTGACCTGGACGACCTGGACGCCGGTTTTGAAGATGAACCGTTGGGGGAGATGCCTGCCGCCCCCGCAGACGACTGGGAAAAAATCTCGCTCGACGACATGGAATCGATGGAATTTATGGACACCGGCGATGAGATCTCCGCCCCGACTCCTTCCGATCCCAAAAAAAAGTCTGCGGCACCCGCTTCCCTGGACGACCTGGAACCTCTGAGCGACGATTTCAGCTTTGACGACAGTCCGCCGTTGAAGCTGGCCGAGTTTGATTCGGATCTCGACGATGGTCCAAGCCTGGACGACGATTTGGACCATGACTTTCTTGCTCCTCCCGAATTGACGGAAACCCCTTTGTGGGATGAAGATCCTGAGCCTGTACCCCTGGGTAAGCCTGCCAAGGCCGCCAAAACCCCAAAGGCGGAGAAAACACCGAAGGCTGCCAGACAGACCACTGAATCCGATGAACCAGTTTCTTCGGGCGGCTTGGATAAGACAGCGTTGCTGCTTTCACTGGCGACATTGAGTCTTCTGGTTCTCCTTATCCTTGTTCTGTTGTTCCTGAACATGGTCAAAGCGCCACCAGCCCCCATGATCCAACCGGAAGTGTCACGCTGGAAGCCCGTTGCCACAATGGATCTTCCTTCCGAATCCTCCACGGCGGCGCAGGTAAACCTGGGAGATGCTTCGGCTCCCCCGTTCCTCGCCAACTCGGTGCTGGAAGTACCGTTTGCTTTGCGGTCGGCTGAGGTTTCCCTGGTTCTGGAGCCTGGTGATACAGCCTCCGATGCCGAACGCCGGTTTGGCAGGCCCGCCCTTGACCAAGGGAAACTCCTGTTCTGGTGAGAGTTCTCGGTTCAGTCTGCTTGGCCCTCTGTGTGATCTCTTGCAGCGCAACCCTTTGGGAGCGACCGGCAGTTGCTATCAAGGCGGAACTCGCCGTTGGAAACACGGCCTATCTGTTGGGCCGGTCTGCCAAAGAACTTGCCACCGGCGATCTGGGGGTGCTGGGCGAAGGGGCTGTCTGGAACCTCGGCACCATTTTTTTGCAGGCCGATCGCATCAGCGAAGCGGAAGCGCTCTGGAAACGAAGCTTGGCCAACGAAGGCAGCCCCTGGCGTGAGCAGGCGGGGCGGGATCTTTTCGAACTGTACACTACCCGGCGGGACTGGCCCAAGGCCGAAGACGTGGCCGACCGGCTGATGGGCTTCGACTCCTCCCGACCAGAATTCCAACGCCGTTTGTTCGAAGCGTATTATTTCCAGAAAGACGATGAAAAGGCTTGGAAGATCTTCCGTTCCTGGAAGCCGGGGATGTTTGAGCCCGCCGAGGAACAGGAGAATCAGCTGTTTTACGGTGTGCTTGCCGCCCGGTCGGGCCTTCTGGAAGAAGCCGGCACGGTGTTGCGCGATTTGGTTTTTGAGCAGAATGCCTCTGTGCTTCAGTTTCGCCTGGAAAGCTTCTTTCAAGAGGACGAGAGCCGCTACGAGCTGCTGGGCCCGGGAGGCCGCGAAGCCGTGGCCTTTCAATCACTGGTGTACCGTGGAGTTCCCCAGGAAATCGTGGTTTGGCTCAAAGGGCGCACCCTGCCTCCTGGGTTCTGGAACCACAGAGCCTTGATCGAAGGCCTGGAATCGGCGTTCAAAACCGAGGCCAGGGCCGAGACCGGGTTGCGGATTCTGGAGGGGCTGGGTGGCGGGTTGGATGCCGAGGCTCAATACGCCCGCGAATACGCCCGCGAATACGCCCGTGCCCGGCTGTACCGGTCGCTGGGCTGGTGGCAGCAGGCCCGGGCGGCCTTCCAAAAAGCACTCCCATTGGCCACTACACCCGAAGACCGCCAAAAAACAACGTGGAACTGGCTGAATGCCTGGGTTCAAACCCAACCCGAAGGAGCCCTTGCTCCTTTTCTGCAAGGGTACTCCACCACCTCCGATCCCGGGTATTTTTCCGATGTGTTTGACGACTGGATGACCGAGCTGGTCCAGGGGCGGCACTGGGGGCTTTTGGCCGCCGTGGTGCGCGACCTCGGGCCCCGGCTTGAGTCTGGGGACCGGGCTACGGCTTCTTTCATTGTTTCACGGCTGGCGACTCACGGGTTGATTGACCTGTCCCGGGAGGGCCTTGGTGGAACGCCTGAAAGTCTGCTGGAGCAGGTCATCGGGTGGAAACCGTATTCGTATGAAGCCCTGGTAGCCCGGGCTGTCCTGGGCCGACCGCTGGAATGGCCCCGCGATGCCGGACCGTTGATGTTCCAGCCTGATGACCGCAGCCGCGAGCGTGTTCGATTGTGGGAGAGTATGGCCGCGTTTGGGCTGGGGAAAAAGATGGCCGCCGAGGTGGCTGCCTCGAAAGGGCCCCTCGACCCTTCCTTTGTCGACCGGATTGTCCCCTTGCTTCAGACGCAAGACCTGTACCGACCGAGCCTGCAGATTCTGTACAGACTTCTCAAGGACCCTGGTACCGTGCTCACGGAAGCCCGGGCCCGGCTCTTATACCCCAAGGCTTATGAGAAGCTGGTCGTCGAACGGGCCGAGGCTGAGGGTCTTGAAGTAAGCCTTCTCTTGGGACTGATGCGCGAAGAAAGCTCGTTTGATCCCCTGGCACGAAGCTGGGTGGGGGCGCAGGGGCTGACCCAGCTGATGCCTGCCACGGCTGTCGAGACAGCCCAGCGGTTGAAGATGAAGACCTACGATTTGTCTCTACCGGCTGACAACCTGAAGCTGGGGGCCCGGTATCTGGCCACCATGATCAAATCGCAGGAGCGAATCTACCTGGCTCTTATGGCCTACAATGCCGGTGGCGGCCGTATCAGACCGTGGAAAGAATCCATGGGCAAGCTGCCCGAAGAGATCTTTGTGGAAGCGGCTCCGATAGCCGAGACCCGGGGCTACGTCAAGAAAATTCTCACCTCAACCGTGATGACAGGTGTGTTGCACTACGACAAGACGGTGACCCAGATGGTCAGTTTGATCTACCCCACACTTGCAACGCAGCCTTGACCTGGTTTCGGCGGAACTCGTCGATTTTGCCCGGGGTTGGTCCGTTGAGCCGGTTGGTGAGCAGGGCACCGACGAGGTTTTGCTGGGGGTTCAGATACAGATAGGTGCCTGTGAACCCCGTGTGCCCAAATCCGGCTTCAGGGTACAAGTCGCCGAATTGAAAGCCCAGGCCCCGTCCCGTTCCCCGGTCTTGGCAGGCTTCGGTCACAAGATCCGCCGCTAAATACGCCTCGTCACGCCACAATCCGCCGTTCAGATAGAGCCGCCCTAGGGCGCAAAGGTCGGCCGCATCGCCGAACAACCCCGCATGGCCCGCCACTCCCCCGAAGAAATACCAGGCGTTGCCATCGTTGCAGGCTCCCTGTATCGGCTCATCCTCGGGTCTCCAGGCTTCAAAGGTTAGTCCCAGGTTCTGGACCATACCCTTCTCGATACGGTTGCCCCATTCTGTGGGCGAGGCCCCGTTGCAGGGGCCGTACGAGGTGTGACTCAGCCCAAGAGGTGCCAGTACGAGCTGGGCCATGGCCTCTTTGAGGGGGAGCCTCGTCGTGTGCTCGATGACCCTACCCAGCAGCATGAAATTGAGGTCGGAATACACGGTCTGCCCCGTAGGTGCGTGCTCACGGAAGACGGCTTCGAGAATACCCTCGAAGGGCTCTGGGAGAGGGCCGACCGCAGATCGGCGTTGCCCAGGAAGGGAAGGTTCAAGTGGTCGGCCAGGCGGTCTTCGAGTTTGAGCTGACCCAGGGTTGCCAACCGCAAGACGGCCGTTGTGGTGAACAGCTTGGTCAGCGATGCCAGGTCAAAAAGACGGCTGGGCACGATGGAGGGTCGGTCGGGGTGAACTTCGGCGGTCTCTTCCAGCACACGCCCACCCCGTTCCAGCCGCCAGACCACCTCGGTGAACGTGCCTGCCTCGAAGTTCATGGCGTGCCTGGCACCCGAGGCTTCATCATGAGAATTTCCGTGACCCCGGCGCGGGCGAAGTCGGGCAGTGCCCCGCAGCGGGTATAGCCGTGGCGTTCATAAAAGGCTTGGGCCGGCAGGTTGAAGTCCGAGACCAGCAGGCACCAGGAGCGGCCTACCGCCTCGGTTCTGCGCTCAAACTCGGCCAGCAAGGCCGCACCGACACCACTGCCGCGAATTTGGGGGTCGACCGCGATTAGCCGCAGGTAAGGGGCCGACGAAAAGGCCCCCTTGGGGTCGATCCAGGCGAAGCCGGCGGGTTTGCCCTCCTGCACGGCGACAAACAGGTCTCCGCCGGCATCCAGCGCCTCGGTGAGGGTTTTGGTCATCCGTTCGGCGGTGAACCCGTAGCGTTCCCCCACGACGGAATTGACCACCATACGCGCGCAGGCGGGCGTATCGGCGCGCTCCAGAGGGCGTAGGGTGAAATTCATGACAGGTGGCAGGCGCTCTCGTGGCCCGGTGCGATGGTTCTTAGCGGAGGCACTTCCACGGCGCAGCGGTCAAAGGCCAGGGGGCAGCGCTCACGGAAGGGGCAGCCTTGGCGCTCGGCCGAGGGGCTGGGAACATCGCCCTTGAGAATGAGCCTCTGGCGCTGGCGTTCCTTTTGCGGGTCGGGCAGCGGTATGGCCGACAAGAGCGCCTTGGTGTAGGGGTGCAGAGGATTGGCGTACAGTTCGATGGACGGCGCGGTTTCCACAATGCGCCCCAGGTACATGACGGCAATGCGGTCGCAGAAGTATTCGATGACGGCCAGGTCGTGGGCGATAAACAGAAAGGTGAGGTCGAATTCCTTCTGCAAGTCTTTGAGCAGGTTGAGAATCTGCGACTGGATGGAGACATCGAGGGCGCTGACCGGTTCGTCGGCAAGGATGAGCTTGGGACCCAGAGCCAGGGCGCGGGCAATGCCGATACGCTGGCGCTGTCCCCCGGAGAACTCATGCGGGTAGCGGCCGGCAAAGTTGGCCGCCAGACCGCAGCGGTCCATCAGCGAAGCGGTTTTTTCGGCAATCTGAGCCTCGGTCAGCGACAAAATGCCCCGCCTTGTGTAGATGCGCAACGGCTCAGCGATGATGTCGCCGGCCTTCATGCGCGGGTTGAGCGATGAATAGGGGTCCTGAAAGACAATTTGAAAATTCATGCGGGCCTTGCGAAGGTCGGCGGGGGACAGGGTGCGTAAATCCTGGCCTTCGAGGATGACTTGGCCTGCGGTGGCCGCTTCCAACTGCGCCACGGCCATGGCGGTGGTCGACTTTCCGCAGCCGGATTCTCCCACCAAACCCAGGGCTTCGCCCTTGTTCAGCTGAAAATCCACCCCGTCGACGGCCCGCACGGCTCCCACCCTGCGCTTCCAGACAATTCCCTTTTCGATGGGAAAATGGACCTTCAGACCTTTGACTTGCAGCAGGGGTTCGCTCATACGGGTTCCTTCGAGGCGGTGTGCAGCCAGCAGCTCACGGTGCGCGGTGCCCTGCCCGTGCTGGAGGTGGCAGGCGGATAAGAGGTGCGGCAGATGTCCATGGCCTTGTCGCAGCGGGGGTGGAAGGGGCAGCATTCGGGCAGGTTCACGAGGTCGGGGGGTGACCCGGGGATGGAGTACAGCCGCTGGGTACGCGGTCGGTCCAGCCTGGGAATGGAGTCGAGCAGACCCCGGGTGTACGGGTGCTGTGGATCGTAAAACAGGTCGTCGACGAGAGCTCGTTCGACAATGCGGCCGGCGTACAGAACGCAGACCTCATCGCACATGCCGGCCACCACACCCAGGTCGTGGGTGATAAGGATGACGGCGGTGTGGCTGTCACGCGACAGACCGCGGATCAGGTCGAGGATCTGCGCCTGTATGGTCACATCGAGGGCCGTTGTGGGTTCGTCGGCGATGAGGATTTCGGGGTTGCACGACAGTGCCATGGCAATCATGACGCGCTGGCGCATTCCGCCGGAAAACTGGTGGGGGTAGTCGTTGGCGCGGCGCTCGGGGTCGGGAATGCCGATGAGTTTCAACATTTCGACGGCCTTGGCTTTGGCGGCGGGGCGTTTGAGGTGATGGTGCAGTTCCAGGGCCTCGGCAATCTGCAGCCAGATGGGCAGTACCGGGTTGAGCGATGTCAGCGGATCCTGAAAAATCATGGCGATGTTGCGGCCTCGGTAGGCCCGGACCTCTTCTTCCTCGAGGGCCAGCAGATCCTTGCCGTCAAACAGCACTTTGCCGCCGGTGATTTTGCCCGGGGGCGTTTGCACCAGCCGTAACATCGACAGGTTTGCCACCGACTTTCCCGAACCGGACTCGCCGACAATGCCCAGGGTGCGACCGCGGCCCACCTCAAACGAAATGCCGTCGACGGCTTTCACAAGTCCTTGTTCTGTCTTGAATTGAGTCTGGAGTCCCTCGACTCTGAGAACAATGTCGTCCATGGGTTACCTCGCATTCCGAAGGCGCGGATCGAGCACGTCGCGCAGTCCGTCGCCCAGAAGATTGAACCCCAGCACCAGGAACACAATGGCCAGACCCGGGTAAATGGCCGTCCACGGTGCAATCATCATCAGCTTGCGGGCCCCGCTGAGCATGTTGCCCCAAGAGGGATCGGGTGGCTGAATTCCCAGCCCGAGAAAACTCAGTGCCGATTCGAGCAGAATGGCCACCGACAGCGCCAGCGAAACCTGAACGATCAGCGGTACCAGTATGTTGGGCAATAGATGGCGGAACAGCACGTAGGTCTTGTCGGCCCCGTTGGAAAACGCCGCTCGGACAAACTCCTGGTTTTTCAGGCTGAGAATGGCCCCCCGGCTGATGCGGGCGAACTGCGGAATGTAGACGATGCCGATGGCGATGACCACGTTGTAGGTCTGTTCCCCCAAAATCGCCATGACGAAGATGGCCAAGAGCAGCGAGGGAAACGAGAACAGCACGTCGGCAACGCGCATCAGCCAGTGGTCCCAGCGGCCGCCGAGAAACCCGGCCCAGATGCCCATCAGGGTGCCGATAACGGCGCCCAGCGCGGTGGCACCCAGGCTGATGATCAGCGAGACGGCGGTTCCCTTCATAATGCGCGAAAGGATATCGCGCCCAAAGTCGTCGGTGCCCAGCAAATGGCCCGTCTCGAACGAGGGTGGGTCCAGAAGCCGTTCCATGTCCATGGCCACGGGGTCAAAGGGCAGCCAGACAAACGACACGAGAATGGTTACCAGGTAGAAAGCCACAATGATGGAACCAGAAAGGGCGATGGGGTTTTTGAAGAAGCGGGAAGCGTTCATAGATTACCTGCCCTTCTCGTCGAGGCGGATGCGCGGGTCGACGGTGGCATAGATGAGGTCAGTGATCAGATTGACCAGGACGAAAAGAGCAGCGATAAGCAGAACAATGGCCTGAATGACCGGATAGTCGCGTTGATAAATGGCGTAGAGGGCCAAGCGGCCCATGCCGGGCAGGGCGAACACCTCTTCAATGACGATGGCACCGCCCAAAAGGTAGCCGACGTTGAAACCGGCCACGGTGATGACCGGCAAAATGGCGTTGCGCAGGGCGTGGCGGCCGATGACTACCCAGCGTTTAAGGCCCTTGGCCTTGGCGGTGCGGATATAATCGGACTGCAGCACCTCAAGCATGCTGTTTCGGGTGTAGCGCATAATGACGGCCGCCAAACCGATGCCGATGGCCAGAGATGGCAGAAAAAGCATCTGGAGGTTTTTCAGAGGATCGGCCCACAGGCTGACAAAGTTGCCCATGGGAATCCAGCCCCGGAAGCCGGAAAACCCCAGCACCATCAGGGCGGCCAGCCAAAACTGCGGTAAAGACAGACCCAACAGTCCCACGACGCGAATGGTAATATCGGTGAGTGGTTTTTGGCGGAGGGAGGAAAGCACCCCCAAAGGAATCCCGATGACCAAGGCGAGTGCCAAGGCCATCAGGGTAAGTTCCAAGCTGAGAGGCAACCGTGACAGAAGGTCAGGAAGGACAGCCCGGCCGGTGCGCAGCGAGTGACCGAAGTCGCCCACCAAGATGCGTCCCAACCACTCCACGTACAAAACAGGAACCGGCTGGTCCTCGCCGAACAGCCGTTTCAGCTCGACCATCTGCTCGGGGGTGGTTTCAACCTGCGTGCCCAGGTACATCTGCAGGGCCGAGCCCGGAATCAGACGCACCAAGAAGAACACGATGATCGACACCCCGAGCAAAACAGGGATCAGGGAAAGGAGCCTCCGTACAATGTATCTTCCCAAAACAGTCTCCTTTCCCTTCGTTGCTTAGTTCGAAATCTTGGTCTCAGCCAGGTAGTAAATGCTGCCGTTGCCCACTTGCTTGAAGCCCGTGACCTTCTTGCTCATGATCTGGTTTTCCATGGGGCTGTACAGGAAGATGACGGGAGCCTTTTCGGTCAGCATAACCTGCAGCTTGTCATAGACAGGCTTGCGGTCTGCCACCTTGGTCAAGGAGCGGCCCTGGTCCAGCAGTTTGTCGACGTCGGAGTCCTTGAACAAGAAGTTGTTGACGCCGCCGGTGCTGTGCAGGGTGCGGTACAGGAAGCGGTCGGGGTCCGAGCTTCCGCCGCGGATTTCCACCATGGCATCGAAGTCACGCTTGACCCAGCGGTCGATATAAACGCCCCATTCCACCACGTCGAGTTCGACCTTGACGCCGATCTTGGCCAGCTGGTTCTGAATGACCTGGGCCACATCGAGCCCGCCTTCATAGCTGGAAGCGGTGACAATGCTGAAGGTGAAACCGTTGGGAAGGCCGGCGTCGGCCAGAAGTTTCTTGGCCTTGGCCAGATCAGGCCTGGCGAAGGGAAGGCTGGCGGGATCCTTGGCCCACAGTTTTACGGCGACGGGGAGGGGGCCGCTGGCCTGTCCCATGTTGAACTCGGCGGCCTTGATGATTTCGGTACGGTCGAGGGCGAGAGCCAGGGCCTGGCGGACACGCACATCATCAAAGGGTTTGCGGGTGTTGTTGAAGCCGAAGGTCCGCAGGTTGATGCTGGGTTTGCGCATCACGGTGATGGTATTATCTTTCAGGGCTTGCAGGATGATGGCACCCTGGCTGATGGTAGCCATGTCGAGTTCACCCGATTTCACGCCGGCGTACAGCGAGGCCTGTTCGGGGATGACCCGGAAGATGACCTTGTCGAGCGAGGGGTTGCCCTTCTCGAAGTAGTTGGGGTTCTTCACCAGGGTCATCGAGTTGTCGGGCAGCCATTCCTGAAGCATAAATGGACCGGTACCGACGGCGACTTTCTGCAGGTTGCCTTCTTTTTCAACAACTTCTTGGGGGACAATAGCCAAGTTGTTCGAGGCCAGTCCTTCCAACAGTGAGGGGAGGGGACCGGACAACACGATTTTCACCGTATAGGCATCCAGGGCTTCAATGGCTGTAGCGGTGGCCAGGTACGAGCGTCCCGGAGAGGCTGTCTTGGGGTCAAGAACCCGGTTCAGCGAATACACGACGTCGGCGGCGACCATTTCACGGCCGTTGTGGAACTTCACTCCCTTGCGGAGCTTGAACACGTAGGTCAGATTGTCGGGGTTTTCCCACGACAGGGCCAGGTCGGGAACAATGGACAGCTTGTCATCAACGCGGACCAGCTTGTTGTACAGCAGGTCGACGCGCCGGTGTGACGAAAACGCCGTCACGATGTTGGGATCGAGGCCGATAGCCTCTTGATCCACCCCGATCGTCAGAATCTTATCGGCCGAAAAGGCCGTGGTGGTGGGAATGGCCAGCAACAGGGCCAGAACCACTGGGAACATGAAACGCTTCATCCGATCCTCCTTGGAACGACGAACAATGCCTTAACGGCTTCGTTTACAAAGTCAAACACCCCAAAATGACGGAATCTCTTGCCCCTGTTACTGCGGGCAGATTGCCTGGTCGACCCATCAGCGCTTCGTGGCCCATCACGGCAAAGGCCATGGCCTCGCGGGCATCGTCGGGCACACCCCGCTCGGTGGTGGTGGTCACCAGAATGTCTGAGGGCAACCGCTTGCGGAGCATGTTCAGAAGGGTGGGGTTTTTTGCGCCGCCACCAGCCACGAGCACCTCGGCAATCTTGGTTTTCGGCAAGATAAAATCCTTGTACGCCCGGGCAATCGACTCAGCAGTAAAGGCTGTGGCCGTTGCCACTTGGTCGGCAAACGAAAGGCCCTTGACTGCGGCCTGTGCAACAAAAGCGGCTGCAAATTCCGCACCGTAAACCTCTCGCCCGGTGCTTTTGGGAGGGGTCCTGCGGAAGTACTCGTCCTGTAGGAACTGTTGCACCAAGGTTTCGTCCACCCGTCCCAGCGCTCCTATGGAACCTTCGGGGTCGTATTGGTGCAACCCCTCGCTGCCCAGTTCCACAACGGCATCCATAATCATGTTGCCCGGGCCGGTGTCGAAGGCCACCAGATCTTCGGCTTGGGCGCCGGCAGGTACCACCGTCGCATTGCCGATACCGCCGATGTTCTGCACAATGCGCCCCAGGGTCGGGCTGCCGAACAGAATGCCGTCGACAAAGGGTGCCAGAGGGGCTCCCTCTCCACCGGCGGCCATATCGCGGGACCGGAAGTCGGAAATGACGGCAATGCCAGTACGTTCGGTCACCACCGCCGCGTTGCCGATCTGCAAGGTTCCGGTGACCGGAACCGTTCCGGTGACCGGAACCGTTCCGGTGACGGGGGAAGGGAAGGCGCGGGGAAGCGGGGCATGCCAGATGGTCTGACCGTGTAGGCAAATGGCATCGATGGACGAAGCCGACCTGTTCACTTTGGCTAACAGCGTTTTCACCACCTGAGAATACCATTCTCCGAGCCCGAAATGGGCGTAGACCAGATCATCCAGCTTGGCGGTCTCCACTGAGCACAGGGCGGTGATGGCGGCCCGCATTTCCTGCGAATAGGGCAGGTAGTGGTGGCCGGCCATCGACACCGAGGCAATGGTTCCTTGGGCGGTGGTCTCGATTTTCGTCAGCACGGCGTCCACGCCATCAAGCGAAGTTCCCGACATGATGCCGATCAGCCAATGCTCCGACTTGGCCGCATAGTCTCTCCGGTCAATCATTTCTGGACCTCCTGACCTGGATTCCAGGCATTGATGGCTTGCGACAGATGCCCCTGGTGCTGCGCTTCCAAAGAGGCAGCCTGCTGGGCCGAAATTCTAAGGATGACCATCAAGATGGCAATTTTGGGGCGTTTTTCAGACTGATCAAAGGCTGTTTCCGCCGTCTTGCGGTCGCAACCGGTGGCCTTTTGGATAAGGTTCTTAGAACGCTCCACCAGCTTTTTGTTCACCGGCTTCAGGTCGATCATCAAGTTGCCATACACTTTTCCGATGCGGATCATGGCGGCCGTGCTGACCATATTGAGCACCAACTTTTGGGCTGTTCCCGCCTTCATACGGGTGGAGCCGGTGACGACTTCGGGACCGACTGGCAGGCAGAGAATGTGGTCGGCGTATTGGAAGGTTTGCGATTTGGTGTTGCAGCTGAGGGCCCCTACCACAGCACCCAGGCTGCGGGCGTGAATCATGGCTCCGATCACGTAGGGAGCCTGGCCGCTGGCCGTCACACCGATGAGCACATCGTTCTTGGTGAACCCGATCCGTTCGAGGTCGGCCACGCCGGCCTCGGCGTTGTCTTCGGCGTTTTCAATGGACCGCACCAACGCCCGGGTTCCGCCGGCAATGAGCCCTTGAACCATTTCGGGGTCGGTGCCATAGGTGGGCGGGCATTCGGAGGCGTCGAGCACTCCCAGCCGCCCGGAAGTTCCGGCTCCGATATACACCAGCTTGCCGCCTTTCTGAAACGACTGCACGACATCGTCGACCAAGGCCGTGATCTGGCTCAGGCACCCCGTGATCACCTCGGGAACCTTGCGGTCCTCCGCGTTGATGATTTCCAGAATCTCCCGGGTACTTTTCTGGTCGATATCGCGGGAAAGAGGGTTGGACTGTTCCGTGGACAACTCATGAAGGTTCACGGGGCGACTCCTTGTTCTGAGGATGGGTGGCCCGCATGCTGCGCTCGATCAGCGGAAGGGCGTGCTTGAGGTCCCAGGAAACCAGCGACGTGAAAAGGATATCGACCACGGTGAGCTGGGCGATGCGTGAAATGGTGGCACCAAGCCGGAAGGTCGATTCGACGGCGGGAATGGCCAGCAGGCAGTCGGCCTGCCGGGCCAGCTGGCTGCTCCCCATGCGGGTGATGGCCGACACCCAGGCACCCGACTTTTTCGCCTCGGCAACGGCCCTCAGCATGCTGGCCGTCTCACCCGACCACGAAAGGGCAATGGCCATATCCTGCGGTGTCATGGCGCAGGCTGCCGTGACCTGCATCTCCGAATCGCTCCAGCAGTAACAGGCGATTCCCAAGCGCTGAAGTTTCTGGGCCAGGTCCTGGGCAACGAGGTTGGACGCGCCAACCCCAAACAGATAGACAATGCGGCTTTGGCGGATGCGGTCAACGGTTTTCTGAACCGCCTCGGGGTTGAGAATATCGAGAAGCCGGTCGAGGCCTTCCTTGCTGCGCCTGACCGCTTCCTGGGCCACCGTGGCAACGCTCATTTCGGCTTCCAGCTGAATGTCGGGCAGCTCGGCGGGCTTATCACCCGAAGTGGAGTAGAGATCCTTGGCCAGAAGCATCTGCAGTTCCCGGTACCCCGAAACGCCGGCACGCTTGCAGAGGCGCACAATGGCGGGGGCCGAGCTGGCCGACTGCCGGCTGAGTTCGGAGATGGTGCAGAAGACCACCACTTCGGGGTGGGCCAGGATAAAATCCGCCGCCTTGCGTTCACTGTCCGAACAGGCAGGAAGGATCTCCTGAATCAGGGAGATACCACTTTCCATCGCTTACCTCGAGGGCCATTCTAGCATGCTCTTTCCAGGAGTGGAATAAATTTACAGAAGATTTGTGAAAAAAGTGGAATATATTTATTGACAGGGTTGGCAAGGCCCGACAAGCTGAACCCATGAAACTGACCTGGGAACCTTTGACGCTCGATTTGCACGTTCCCTTTCGGGTCGCCCACGGGGCCAGCCGCCAACGGTTCAACCTTCTTATCCATCTTGACGAAGGGGTGGGCGAGGCTCCTGCCGTGCCGTACTACGGTGAAACGCCCGAAGGCATCATCACCTACCTGAAATCCGTGCCCGATCTGGGGGACGGAATGGATCTGGAAGCAGCGCTGGCCCGTCGCCCCCCTGGTTCCCTCGCGGCTCGTGCCGCCCTCGACGGGGCCTTGCACGATCTGTGGGGTCATCGGCTGGGTCAGCCCCTGTACCGTTTGTGGGGCCTCAACCCGGAAAAAATCCCTCCGACCTCGTTCACCATTGGTCTGGACGAGCCCTCCGTTATGGCAGCTCAAGCCCGTTCCAGCGGTCACCCCATCCTCAAGATCAAACTGGGCGGCCCGCAGGACGAACAGGTTCTCCGCGCAGTCCGAGAGGCCACGACAGCCGTGCTTCGCGTCGATGTCAATGCGGGCTGGAGCCGCGAACAGGCGCTCCTGCTTCTCCCCCTGGCGCAGGAACTGGGGGTGGAACTGATTGAGCAACCCCTTGCTATAGAAGATTTTGAAGGATACCTGTGGTTGCAGCAGAAAAAGCAGGCGCTGGGCCTGTCCATCCCGATCTTTGCCGATGAAAGCGTTCAGAATTCCCGCGATGTGGTCCGCTGGGCACCCGTTCTCGATGGCGTGGTGGTCAAGACCATGAAGTGCGGGGGGCTGCGGGAAGCTCTTCGGACCATCCACACCGCCCGCGCCTTCGACCTGCGTGTCATGCTCAGCTGCATGGTCGAGTCGTCGGTGGGTGTCACAGCCGCCGCCCACCTGGCCCCCCTGTGCGATTTTGTCGATCTGGATGGTCCCCTTCTGATCACCAACGACCCATTTGAAGGGCTGAAATACGAAGGAGCTCGGCTGAGGTTGCCCTCCGGTCCCGGAGTGGGTTTGAAGCGAATCCGGTAGACGCCGCCTCAAGGATTTCTCTCCCGTTCCGATACGAGTAAGGGGAGGGTCTCCATGGAGTCCACTGTTCGTTTTCCTGCCGCAGCGTCCTCGGGCGCCGTGACCATAGGCCTTGCCGTGACCGGTACGGTGATCGCCGCCTCGATGGGCCTCTATGTTTTCGGCCTCGGCGATTGGATGTTCACTGCCCTTCTGGCCTGGCCGGGTGCCTTTCTTATCCAGAGCTTCGGAGTGCTTTCGCTCTATATTCCCCTCCTGTTGGGGGCTTTGGCCTGGATCAACACAGCCCCGGTGCTAAAGCCTGCCCTGTTGGTTCCACTGGGTATCTCCGTAGTGCCGTTTTTGACCTTGGCAGCGCTGGTGCAGGTGCTTGATCCGCTGAGCACCAGCCCGGTTGCCCTCGGTTTGGCCGAAGTCATGGGTCCAGCTTCCCCAGTGTTTCTAGGCCTCCTGACCGTGCTGGAAGTGCTGATCGGTGCCGTAGCAACCCTGGCTGCCACCAAGCCCGCTGTGGAGACACAAACCCATTTTGAAGATGTCGAACCCAGCGTCTTTACCGCACCCTCGGAACCTGAGGTTGCTGAAGAACCCGTCAACTCTGCCTACGAGAATCTCAAAGCCGCCACACAGTCTGAGGCCACCGTTCCTGCCGAGGCCACCGCCGATGTCTTGCGGGTACCCCATATCCAAGAATGGAATACCGCGCGGGCCCTGCGTGACGACCCCTACTTCATCACCGCCGATGAATCCGAATTCCGATCCCCGGCCCTCGAAGCCCTGACGCGTACCTTGGCCGGCATGCCCGTCGAGGACGAAGCCGAGGCGATTGCCGCCATCTTTGACCGCGAAGTGGACACCTATGCCGAAGAGGTCTCAGTGGTCGATTGGGACACCTTGGTGGCAAGGCCCGACCAGGAAGAAGACCTCGACGAGATTTACGAGGAAATGGAAGAGGAATTGGAGATGGAAATGGCCGACCAGGCTGCCGTCGAAGAAGCCATCCACGTTCTGGCGCAGCCATCGGCCCTGATCCGCCCCCTGGAAGGCGGGAATTTCCCCGTGAAGACCATCCACGTTCGTCCCGAAGCCCCTCGACCGGCGGAGGTGGAACCTACCTCGCTGTTGTCCCGGGCGCAGGCGGTGCATACCCCGGTGGCCTCCTCGTCCCCCGAAGACGACTCCCAGGAGGGCGACGCACTTGATTCTGTTGAGCCTTCGGTTGAGCCCGGACACTGGGCACAACGGCCCAAGTTCAAGGGCTGGCATGTCCCTGTCGAGGGCATTCTAACCGCCTACAAAGCCGGCGATTTCTCCGAGATTGACGAGGCTACCAAACGGGCCGGGCATATCCTGCAGATGACCCTCAAGGAATTCAACATCGAGGCGCAGGTTACCGGCATCCGCAAAGGACCTGTCGTCACCATGTTTGAACTGCTGCCCGCCGCCGGGGTGAAACTGTCCAAAATCGTTGCCCTGGCCGACAACATCGCCCTGGGCCTAGCCGCCACCAGCATCCGCATCGTCGCCCCCATACCCGGCAAGCACGCCGTGGGCATCGAGGTGCCCAACCGCGAACGCACCATGGTCGGCTTTGCCGAAATGATCAACAGCCGCGAGTACCAGGACAGCCAGGCGCACATCCCCATCGTGGTCGGCAAAGACATCTCAGGCGACGCGCAGATCATAGACCTGACCCGCACGCCCCACCTGCTCATTGCCGGCGCCACCGGTGCGGGCAAGTCGGTGTGCGTGAACACCCTGGTGTGCTCCATCCTCTACCGCCGCAGCCCCGATGAAGTGAAGCTCATCATGATCGACCCCAAAATCGTCGAGCTGAAGTTCTTCAACGACATTCCCCACCTGCTCACCCCCGTCATCACCGATCCCAAAAAAGCCCTGCAGGCCATCCAGTGGTGTCTGTACGAAATGGAGCGCCGCTACGCCCTGCTCGACGCCATCGGCGCCAAGGACATCCGCAGCTACAACAGCAAAATCGAGAAGCGGCACATCGCCACCGTGCGCCTGCCCTACATCGTGCTGGTCATCGACGAGTTCGCCGACCTGATGGCCACCAGCGGCAAGGACCTGGAAGGCACCATTGCCCGCCTAGCCGCCATGAGTCGCGCCGTAGGCATCCACCTCGTTTTGGCCACCCAGCGACCGTCGGTGGACGTCATCACCGGCCTCATCAAGGCTAACTTCCCCAGCCGCATCGCTTTCCAGGTGGCCAGCAAAACCGACAGCCGCATCATCATCGACCAGATGGGCGCCGAAAAACTGCTGGGCCGAGGCGACATGCTGTTCACCAGCAGCTGGAACCCCTTCCCCAGCCGCGTGCAGGGCGCCTTCTTGAGCGAGGACGACGTGGAACGCGTGGTGGCCCATGTGAAAACTCTGGGCGAGCCCGAGTACATCAGCGACGAAATCTTCTTCGACGAAGAGGAAGAAGAGGCCCTCGATACCGAAGCCTCGGGCGACGAGATGGACCCCCTGTTCGAAAAAGGTGTCGAGATCGTGCGTACCTTCAAAAAAGCCTCGGCCAGCTTTCTGCAGCGCCGCCTGGGCGTGGGCTACAACCGCGCCGCCCGTATGATCGAGCTGATGGAAGAAATGGGCATTGTGGGTCCGCAGAATGGAAGTAAACCGAGAGAGATTGTGCACGGGTGAGCCTTCGCATCGTTGACGCGAAGAGTGATACTGGGAACCTACAGGTTCACGACCTCGGCCACGGTTCTGCCCGATTCTCGAAGTTTTTGTCACAAAAGCACAAGCAGAACCTGCACTTTCCCCGTCTGGTACCTCGAGGTACCAAATGCCCTATTCCCCGCTCACTCATGACTCTGTCTTTTTGCATGTCTTTGGCGAACCTGAAGGCTTGCCGCTATTGGAAAGTCTGATCAACGCCCACTTTGAGGCCGTCGGGCTGCCACTCGTGCACAAACTGCAGCTCCAGCCCCGTGACCTCACGCCTGAGCACCAAGGCGAGAAGCTGGCTCTTGTTGATATTCTGGCCGAGGACGAGACCGGTCGCATCGTCAACGTTGAAGTGCAGACCACCCGCAAACCTGCTTATTTTGAGCGGACGCTGTTCTACTGGGCCAGACTATTTGCGCGTCAGTTACCCGTCGGCGATGACTACGGCAAGTTGCGGCCTGTTATCTCGCTCAACTTTCTCGAGTACGAAATTACCAAGAAAGGTCCGTGGCTGCATCATTTCCGGTTGCCCCACACGACTCACCTCGGCTTCATCTTTGTCGAACTCCCCAAACTACTCCGTTCGCCTGGCCGTCGTTCCCTGTTGAAAAAAGCGGCCATTTGGGGCACTTTTCTAGAAAGACCCGAGATCAGCACCCCCGGCGGCCCCGTCGCGCTGGTCGCACTGCTAGTTTCCGCCCGAGCGCGGATGGAGGCATACATGAGGATTGCACCCGAAGTTTACAACGAGATAGGCGAACTTATCGGCGAAGCCCGAGGTGAAGCCCGAGGCGAGGCCCGAGGCGAGGCCCGAGGCGAGGCACGGCTTACCCAGGAGATGAGCAGAGTTGCGGTTGCCCTGCTTAATGAGGGAATGGATGTTGCCAAGGTCGCCAGCTTGACCGGACTCCCCCGGGCGAAGGTAGAAGCGCTCTCGAAAACCCACAAAAGTTGAACCGGTCGTGACCTCACGGGGGGCAGACCTGGGGCGTTGCGGGGCGCGTAAGCCGAAGGCGTCGCAACGCCGCGAGGCGGCTTAGGCCCGCAGTTGGTAATGCCAACTGCCAGCGTCTCATTCGGTGCCCCGCAGGCGCTAGCGAAGTCTGCGCCGGGTTGCGCAGGAACAAACCGCCACAGCGGTTTTTCCGGAGCGCAGGGCGGGGCTCCGCCCTTCTTGGTGAAGTCACAGCGTGCAGTTTCGACGCCCGTCGAAACTGCGGGCGTAAGCCGCGAAGCGGCGTCGCCGAGATTGTGCATGGGTGAGCCTTCGCCTCCCTGACGCGACTTTGATCTTGGTTGGCATAGTTGAATCTGG
>JAIFLN010000070.1 GCA_020049045.1 Spirochaetota bacterium
TGGCCGGAGGACTGGCGCATGATTTCAACAACTCGCTGGGGGTGATCCAGGGGTTTGTTTCCCTGGCCCGACTGCAGCTGTCCGAGCCGGAAAAGGCTTTGGCCAGTCTGGACAAGGCTGTGCAGGCGACACGCCGGGCTGCGGGCCTTACCAGCCAGCTGCGGGTTCTGGCCCATGGCAGCGAGGTGCACCGCACCTTGATTTCGATCAAGGATCTGGCCGAGGAGTCAGCCGCCTTTGCCCTGGTAGGGTCCTCTTGCGCCCTGTCTGTCGACGTCGGCGACGGGCCTTGGACGGTGGAGGCAGATCCGGATCAGTTGTCACAGGTGTTCCACAACTTGGTGCTCAACGCGGTGCAGGCCATGCCCCAGGGCGGGACGGTGACCCTCGGTTTTCAACGGTTGCCTGGTGGGCAGATCGCGGTTTCGGTGACCGACCAGGGAGTGGGCATTCCCGCGGAATACCGCTCGCGAATCTTCGACCCATACTTTACCACCAAGGCTAAGGGAACCGGCTTGGGGCTATCCGTGGTCCACGCTGTTGTGAAGCGCCATGGTGGTACTCTGGAGGTCGAAAGCAAGGAGGGTCAGGGGACCACCTTTCTTGTCACCTTTCCGTCTGCGATGGGCGAGTTGCTGCCGACCGCTGTTGAACCCTACCCGGTGCTTCCCGAGTGGCAGAATCACCGAGCCCTGGTTATGGAGGACGAGGAGGACTTGCGGACTCTTATGGTCGAAATTCTCACCCCCCTCGGGTTCCGGGTCACCGCTTGTCAAAACGGCCGGGACGCGATCGTCGCCTTTGATGCTGCGTTGGCCGAAGACCGCCCGTTCGCGCTGGTGGTGTCAGACCTTCTCGTCCCTGGAGATATGGGGGGAAGGGAAATGATTTCGCACCTGCGGCGTAGGGCGACCGGGTTCCGTGCTTTGGCCGTCACAGGATTTTCGGCGGAACCCTCACCCGAGGACCTTCAACACCAGGGGTTCGACGTGATTGTCGGAAAACCCTTCACCATCGAAGAGCTGCGCACCCGAATTGTCGAAGTGATGAAGGCGCCATGGAAGACCGCACCGAATACCTGAGAGAGCTGGCCAAAACCTTTCCCCAAGACCCCGGCGTCTACCTGATGCGGGACTCTGATGGGACCATCATTTATGTCGGAAAGGCGAAGGTGCTGGTCAACCGCGTCAAATCGTACTTCAGCGGCGATAAAGACATTAAGACCAGAATTCTGGTCAAGCGTATCCACACCATCGAGTTCATCATCACTTCGAGCGAGTACGAAGCTCTGCTGCTCGAAAACAATCTCATCAAGGAACACAAACCGCGGTTCAACATTCTGCTCAAGGACGGCAAGAGCTATCCCCTGATCCGGGTGACCAACGAGCCCTTTCCACGGGTGTTCAAGACCCGGCGGGTCATCGATGACGGCAGCGACTACTTCGGGCCCTTTCCCAACCTCAAGCATCTGGACCTGTCCCTCGAAATCGCCGACAAGCTGTTTCCACTGCGCAAGTGCCGGGGGCCGCTCAAGGAGCGCAAGGAGCCTTGCCTGTATTACCATTTAGGTCGCTGTCAGGGGCCGTGTGTTGGAAAGGTGGATCAGACCGAGTACCGCAAGCAGGTGCTCAAGGTGAAAAACCTGTTGTCGGGGAAAACTGTCGGTTTGGAAAAAGAGCTGACCAGCCAGATGAAGCAAGCGAGCGGTGAATTGCGTTTCGAAGCCGCCGCCGAACTTCGTGACACCCTCAAGGCGGTGCAGGAACTTTCTGACGACCGGGCTGTGCTCGACCATAATCCGGAACAACGTGACTATGTGGCCATGGTGGCCGAGTCGCACTACGCCACCTTTGTGGTGTTGCAGATGCGGGGCGGCAAGGTTCTGGGACGCGATCTGTTCCCCACCGAATATTACAGCACTGAGGACGAAGCCTTCGAGGAGTTCTTGATCCGGTATTACAGCGACAATGCTCCGCCTTCAGCGGCAATCTACCTGAACCGGGTGCTCGATGTAGAGGCCTTTGTGCAGTTTCTCAACCGGGAAGGCCGCCTGGGCCCCGGGGTCGAGTTTCCATCCGGCGGCCGCCATGCCTCCATTTTGCGGATGGCCCAGGAGAATGCCCGGCTTGATCTGAACAAGCGGCTGGAAACCGGGGGCAACCAGCACGCCCTGGTCGAGCTGAAGAAGGCCTTGAACCTGACCAAGTTGCCCCACCGTATCGAAGGGTTCGACATTGCACAGCTCGACGGTACCAACCCTGTCGCCTCCTTGATCTCGTTCTGGAATGGCAACCCCGACCGCAAGAACTACCGCAAATTCCACGTGAAAAGCCTTAAAGGGGCCATCGACGATTTCCAGTCCATGAAAGAGGTGACCGCAAGACGCTACAGCCGGCTGATGAATGAAGGCGCCGAGATGCCGGACCTGATTCTGATCGACGGTGGCAAAGGCCAGGTGAACGCGGTCCATTCGGTGCTGACGGCTCTGGGGTTGGAAATCCCCATTGTCGGCTTGGCCAAGCGGGAGGAGGAACTGTTTCTCCCCCATGTTTCCGAGCCCATTCTGCTTCCCCGGGGCAGCTCTGCCCTGCGCGTTCTTCAGGCGGTGCGCGACGAGACCCACCGTTTTGCCACCGGGTTCAACCAGAAACTGCGCTCGAAGGTGCTCAAGCTGACCACGCTGGAGGGCATCCCGGGGATTGGTGAGAAGCGCAGTCAAAAACTGCTTAAGGAATTCGGCGGGCTGGAAGAATTGGCGGTGGCCGAACCCAGCGAAATTGCTCTTCGCGGTGGAATCACCGAGGCGTTAGCCGAAACGGTGAAAACCTACCTCACCGACAAAACCACCCGCGACAAAACCGTGCAGGAAATGAAAAGGACGAGGAGGAGCTGACTACTCGTTGTCCAGCCCGATGTCGAGGGCAGTGACACTGTGGGTGAGGGCCCCGGAGCTGATCAGGTCGACCCCGGTTTCGGCCAGAGCCCGCACGGTGGCTTCAGTGATGCGGCCCGAGGTTTCCAGAAGAATACGGCGTTGGGTCGACGATCCGGCGTCCCGTCGGGCCACGGCGGTCCTAAGGTCGTCGGCGTTGAAGTTATCCAGCATGATGATGTCGGGCTCGAGGGACAAAGCTTCGTCGAACTGAACGAGGGTGTCGACTTCCACCTCGATTTTCACGGTGTGTCCGATACCGGCGCGCACACGGCGGACGGCCTCGGTCAGACTTCCACAAGCCGCGATATGGTTGTCCTTGAGCAGGACGGCGTCGTCGAGGCCGAAGCGGTGGTTTTTCCCCCCGCCGACGGTGACGGCGTACTTTTGAAGGCTCCGCAGTCCCGGCAGGGTTTTTCGGGTGTCGGCAATGCTGGCGCCGGTGCCGGCAACGGCATCGACCAGCCGCCGGGTCCGGGTGGCGATTCCCGAAAGGTGGCTCAGCAGGTTCAGGGCCGTGCGTTCGCCGGTCAGCAGGGCTCGGGTGGGACCAGAAATCCGCGCAATCACCGTTCCCGTCGGCAACGGTCACTTTCTCAGAAAGCTGGCGAAACGCCTCGAGAGCCGGTTCGAGTCCGGCAAGAATTCCCGCTTCCCGGGCTCGAAACACCGCCGAACTTCGGTGGTCGGGACCAAACACCAGGTCGGTGGTCAAATCGCCGCCCCGCCCCAAATCCTCGGCTAAAGCACGGGTCACCAGGTCGGCGTACTGAACACGGTTGAGGCCCATCAGTGCGTCCTCAGAATGGCACCGCCGAAGGTAAACCCGCCGCCAAAGGCCGCCAGACCGACAGTTTTACCGGGACGAAGGGTTGGAATCAACTCAAACAGAGCCAGCGGTATGGAGTTTGACGAGGTGTTTCCATAATGGCGGATATTGCTGAAGATCTTTTCTTCGGGGAGCTTGGTCTTTTGGCGCACAGCGTTGAGAATCCTCTGGTTGGCCTGGTGCGCCACGACAAGGTCGAGATCGTGTACCGAGATACTCGAAGCAGTGCAGGCCCGCTCCAACAGCAGAATCATATGCTTCACCGCTTCCAGATAGACCTTGGGTCCATCTTGGAAGATGTATTCGTCAAGGGGGAGCGGAACTCGGAGAATGGTACCGTCCTCTCCCTTGGCTGAAAGCTGGGGGCGGTCGTAGCTGGCCAGCATCTGCTGGGCTCGGCCCGCACCGACAACCAGGGTAGCCGTGGCAGCGTCACCGAAAATGGGTGCCGTCTGGAAGTCAGCCGGATCGGTGCGGCGGCTGAGAACTTCGGTGGTCAGCACCAGAACCCGGCCGTCGGGATTGTGGGCCAGGTGGTCGTAGGCGGCCTGAAGACCGTAGAGGTACCCTGAGCACGCGGAATTGATGTCCTGCGCCTGCATTTCGGGAAGAGGGGACAAACCACGGCTCAGCTCAGCCAAAGTGAGACAGGCCATGGAGGGGGTAATTTTGACGGGTGTGCCTGTGGTACAGAAGACGGCAGTCAAATCGGCGGCGGTGAGCTGGTGACTGTCGAGCAGTTCGGTGGCAGCCTTCACCACAAGGGTGAGGGCCGTTTCCTCCTGGCTGGCCCAATGGCGGCTCTCGATGCCGATGCGTTTCAAAATGTCCTCGGCGGTCCACTCGGGGCATTGGGCTGCAATTTCGGCATTGGTCACAATACGGCTGCCCGGGGCGATCCTCAAGCCCGCCAAACCCGCCACGGGTCCGGTGTGCCGCACAACAGACTTTTCAACCTTTTCTGTGGGCCATTCGATGACGGGCTGGCCAGGATTCTCGAGCGTAACGGGCTTTTTGGAAACCCGGCCGGTGCCGGTGGCCACTTTCAAGAGCGGAGTTCCGACTTTGACCATTTCGCCTGCGGGAACCAGAATTTCTGCGACGGTGCCTTCGAGAGGACAGCTCAAATCGAAGGCGGCTTTGTCGGCTTCCATTTCGGCCAGCTTCAGGCCAGGTTGCAGGGCGTCGCCCTTCTGAACCTTCCACTCCAGCACGGTAACCGACTCGTCTGAGGGGCTGGAACCGACGGCCTCCACGAACGAGAAGCCTGCCTCTCCCTTGGCCTCGAGCTTCCAGGTGATACTGCCGCCCAGAAGTTCTACGGCCGCCGTCAGAATTTTCTTATAGCTGGGAAGAACTTCCAGCTGGTTGTCAAAATGGAAGGGCACATAGGTGTCAGGACGGGTGACACGACGGATGATCACCGGGGCCCCGGCTTTTTCGGCAATGGTGGCGCTGATTTCGCTGGCCATGGAGGCACTGTGGTTGTCCTCCTGGGCAATGATCAGCTTGCCGGTCTTTCGCACCGACTCGAGTACCATCGCCTCGTCCCAGGGTGAAAGAGAGCGCAGGTCGATGACATCGCTGGTCACCCCGGAAGCCTCCAGGGCATCGGCAGCCTTGAGGCAGAGGTTCAGGGTGTTGCCCCAGCCGACAAAGGTGATTTCGGTACCCTGTCGATGGCTGCGGCCGCGCCCGATAGGAACCAGCTGCTTCAACACATCGCGGCTGGTGGCTTGGGTCCGGTCATTGAGGCAGCTTTTGGGGTAAAAGAACACCGTCGGGCGCTTGGACTCAAAGGCAGCGTTGAGCAAACCGGCGGCGTCACCAGCGGTGGCAGGCAGGAACACATCGAGACCCGGTGTATGGGCCGCGATGCTTTCCATGCTGGAGGCATGGAACGGCCCCAGACCGGGTTTGAAACCACCGCAGCTGACCATCAAAATGACCGGGCTTTGCCAGGTTCCATCGGTGCGCCAGTACATGGAACCGAGTTCCGAAAAAATCTGGTTGTAAGCAATGGCAAAAAAGTCGGCAAACTGAAGGAAGGCAACCGGTCGTGCACCCGCCAGAGCCTGTCCCACGGCGACACCGACAATGGTGGATTCTGCCAACGGGGAGTTTTTCACCCGCCCCGGAAAGGCTTGGCTCAGACCCTTGGTGACGCCGAACACATCGCCCTTGGGGTCCTCGATGTCCTCTCCGAACAGGCTGACGGCCGGGTCGCTCGCCAGACGGCCCTTGAGCACCTCGCGCAGGGCCTCGAGCATGGTGATGCGGTCTTCTGAGGCATTGCCCCGGTATTCGCGGGCCGGGTCGGTGAGGGACGGGGGAAGAGGCGCTTTCGCGTCGAAACTAGCTTGGGGTTCCGGACTGTCCTGGGCTTCAATGCTGTCGGCCAGCACCTGGCGCTTAATCTGGGCATCGAGAGTATCCAGCTCAGTAGAGTCGACTCCGTGGGCCAGCAGCCAGGCTCGCAGCTTCGGGATGGGGTCATCGTTTTTGCGGGTTTCTTCGATCTCTTCAGCGCTCCGATAGGCCCGCTGGTCGTCGGCGTTGGTGTGGCTGTTGAGCCGTTTAACCTGGAAAATGACAATGGCAGGCCTGCGGTCGGCCCGCATCTGGCCTACCGCCTTTCCGAAGGCATCGTAGCTGGCTTCGGCATCCCGGCCATCGACGCGCACCAGGGGGATGCCATAGAACTGGGTGGCATCTCCATCGGGGGTGTTGTAGAACGTTTTTCCTGCCGTCTTGGTCGAGATTGCCCAGCTGTTGTCCTCAATCACAAAGAGAACCGGCAGGGATTCCCGCACGGCATGGGCTATAGCTTCGAGAACCTCGCCCTGCTGGCTGGTTCCTTCCCCCAAAGCACAAAGCACAATCGGGTTCTCTGTCTGGTTCTTGATGACCGAGGCAACCCCCACCGCCTGCAACGCATTGTTTCCCACCGGACCGACCAGGCTCAGGAGGTTGTGCTGGGGGTCAGACAGATGGGCCGACATCTGGCGGCCCCGGCTGTGACTCTGATCCTTACAGAAAAGGGAGAGGAAAAACTGTTTGACCGTGACACCCCGGGCCAGCATCAGCGCTTTATCGCGGTAGTGACAATGCAGATAGTCTTCAGGAATCAAATGTGGGTTGAGAAACGCGATATTCTCATGACCACTGCCTGATACATGGAAAAAAGCCTCACCACGCTGGGTGTAATCCTGCTCCAGAAGATCGACTTCCCGGGACTTCAGGATGCTTTCATAAACAGACAAAAATAGCGAATTTTTCCCCTTCTGCGCCATGCGGAGAGGATACGTTTATCGGTTGATAAAGTCAATTAATC
>JAIFLN010000009.1 GCA_020049045.1 Spirochaetota bacterium
ATCACCGGCTTTGTCGCCAGCACCGCCGACGGGCGACCCACCACGCTGGGCCGCAACGGCTCCGACTACACTGCCAGCCTGGTTGGTGCTGCCATCCGTGCTGAAGCCGTGGAAATCTGGAAGGATGTGGACGGGGTTCTGACCGCCGACCCCCGTTTTGTGAAAGGCACCCTCGTCCTCGATGAAATCAGCATGGAAGAGGCGATGGAAATGAGCTACTTCGGGGCCAAAGTCATCCACCCGTCCACCATGCTCCCCCTTCTGGAGCGGGGTATCAACCTTCGCATCAAGAACACCCTCAATCCCTCGGTGAAGGGCACCCTCATCAAGCAGGACCCCAAGCCGCACCCCTACCCCATTACCGGCATTGCCAGTATCACCGGTGCCGCTCTCATCAACATCGAAGGCTCGGGCATGATCGGCATTCCAGGCTTTGCCAGCCGCGTGTTCGGCGCCCTGGCCCGGGTCAAGGTGAACGTCATCATGATCAGCCAGGCCAGTTCGGAGCATTCCATCTGTATTGTCTGCCGAGATGCCGAGGCCGTTATTGCGCTGGCCGCGCTCCGCCAGGAACTCAAGGCGGAGCACGAAGCAAAAAAGCTCAAGGACTGCGAACTGATTGGCGGTCTGGAAGTCATCGCTGTTATCGGCGACAATATGCGGGGCAAACCGGGAATCACCGGCCGTCTGTTCAGCAGTCTCGGTGACAAGAACGTCAACGTTCTGGCCATCGCCCAGGGCTCCTCAGAGCGCAATATATCGTTTGTGATTGAGAGCAAGGACCGTGAAATCGCTTTGAACACCATTCACTCCGCCTTTTTGGGCAACGGAGGCAAACTATGAAATTCGTCAGCACCCGCAACTCCGAGCTGAGGGTCACCTTCGAAGAAGCCCTGTTCCAGGGGCTGGCTCCCGACGGGGGGCTCTACGTTCCCGAGGAGTCACTGGAACTCCAGACCCACTTCAAGGCGCTGGGGCGTGACTCGACGTTCCACGAAATCGCCTCGCTGGTGACGGCGTACCTGCTCAAGGGAGAACTCGACGCCGGGGCCGTCCACCGCATCGTCAAAAACGCCTTTCCCTTCGAGCCCAAGCTGGTGCAAATAGACGACCAGCTGAGCATTCTTGAGCTGTACCACGGCCCCAGCTGCGCGTTCAAAGACTTTGGTGCCAGTTTCTTGGCCAGTGCCATGGAAGAGTTTCTGGCGCAGTCCAACCG
Organism: Spirochaetota bacterium; assembly: GCA_020049045.1. Classification (GTDB taxonomy): domain Bacteria; phylum Spirochaetota; class Spirochaetia; order JABEVK01; family JABEVK01; genus JAIFLN01. The sequence goes on from JAIFLN010000009.1 coordinate 1,220, forward strand.
CAAGGCTGTGATCCTCGTTGCCACCAGCGGTGACACCGGCAGCGCGGTTGCCACGGCTTTCCATAACAAGAAAAACATCGATGTGGTCATCTTGTACCCCTCAGGCAGGGTCAGCCCGCTGCAGGAAAAACAGCTGACCACCTTGGGTGGCAATATCACCGCCCTCGAGGTCGACGGCTCGTTCGACGACTGCCAGCGCATGGTGAAGGCCGCCTTTGTGGATCCGGAGCTTTCGAAGGCCTTCCCTCTGACCTCGGCGAATTCCATCAGTCTGGGTAGGCTGATTCCTCAATCCTTCTACTACATCTGGGCCTTTGCCCAGCTGAAGGAACAGCTGAAGGAAGAGTTTTTCTTCTGCGTGCCCAGCGGCAACTTCGGAAATCTCACCGCTGGATTGTGGGCCTGGAAATGGGGTCTGCCCGTCACCGGGTTTATTGCCGCCACCAACGCCAACGACGTGGTGCCCCATTACCTCGAGACGGGCATCTACGCTCCCCGACCCAGCCAGCTGACCTATTCCAACGCCATGGATGTGGGCAACCCGTCGAACTTCGAGCGCATGGAGAACCTCTTCCACAAGAATTGGAACTTGATGCGGTCGCTGGTGTTCGGCGACAGCATCACCGACGCTGAAACCCTTGAAGTGATCCGCGACGTCAAGGCCAGCCATAACATGTTCCTGTGCCCCCATACCGCTGTGGGTTACAAGGCCGCCCGGCGGTTTCTGGAGCGCGAAGCCCGTGACAACGGCCATGTTTGTGTGCTGTCCACGGCGCACCCGGCCAAATTCCTGGAAGTTGTCGAGATGGCCACCGGGTTGACCCCTGAGCTGCCGCCCCCTCTCGTCGAGGCCTCAACCAAGGAAAAGCAGTCGTACAAGATTGGCAAGACGCTTGCGGACCTTTCCACGATCCTGCACCAAGTGTTAAAGTAACTGCGTTTTTATCGAGGAGAATGTTTTGAAAAACTTCCTGAAGCCCGCCGCCTTTCTGGTGGTGGCCCTTTTCCTGGCCAGTTGTGCCAATGATGCCCCTCTTTTCCGTGTCTTTGAAAAAGGCAAGTTCGGCTATGCCGATGCTGCCGGAAAGACCGTCATCACCCCGGCCTTTGACCAATGCGGAGAATTTTCCGAAGGTCTGGCTGTCGTCCTGGTCGAAGGAAAGGCCGGCTACATCGACCGTTCCGGCAAACCCGCCATCTCTCCCACCTATCAGAACGCCGGCAAGTTCAGCGAAGGCCTGGCCTACGTCGCTCTTGAAGGCAAGGTTGGATTCATCGACAAGACTGGTAAGGTGATTATTCCTCTCGATTGGGAATATGCCACCGATTTCAGCCAGGGGCTGGCGGCCGTGGTCAAGAACGGCAAGTTCGGCTACGTCGACAAAACGGGCAAAACCGTGGTTGAGCCGGAATATGACTACGCCACCACCTTTTCCGATGATATGGCTTTGGTAGTAAAAAACAACCTCGGCGGCTTCATCGACAAGACCGGCAAGGTGGTTATCGCCATTGAATACACCTACGCTACCCCCTTCAAGGAAGGCTTCGCCATGGTTCAGAAGGACGGGGCGAACTACTTCATCGACAAGACCAACAAGAAAGCTTTCGAAGCCCAGTTCGACTCAGCCGAACCCTTCTCGGGTGGTTTGGCACTGGTAGGCGTTCAGAACAAGGTCGGCTACATCAACACCAAGGGTGAAACCGTGATTGCCCCTTCGTTTGAGTACGCCCGCACCTTCAGCGAAGGCTTGGCTGTTGCGGCACAGGACGGCAAGGTCGGGTTCATCAACCCCAAGGGTGAGTTCGCCATCAAGCCCCAGTTTGATAACGCACAGGATTTTGTCGGTGGCTTGGCCTTGGTGCTGACCGGAACCGACATTGGGTACATCAACCTTAAGGGTGAAAAGGTGTGGACAAAGAGTCAGGCCGAGCTGCCGAACCTCGACCCCGCCGCCGAGCAGGCACCTGTAACCAACCCCTGACATGCAAAGCCTGACCTTCCGGTGTCCCGACGATTTTCACGTTCATTTGCGCCAAGGTGCGGAATGCGGGAATTTCGCCCGGGACGCCCGGGCGGCCGGCTTTGCCCGGGTGCTGGTCATGCCCAACACCCTGCCTCCCATTACGACTGCGGCAGCCCTGAATAGTTACCGCAGGGAGATTGAGGTGGCTGCCCCTGGGCTTTCGGCCCTCATGACCTTCAAAATTCATCCTAAACTCGACAGGGTTGCCCTGGCGGCCCTTAAGGCTGCCGGGGCGGTGGCGGGCAAACTGTACCCCGAGGGTGTCACCACCAACAGCGAAGATGGTGTGCGGCGTCTGGAAGATGCCTACGGGGTTTTTGCTCTGATGGAAGAGCTGAACCTCGTCCTGTGCCTTCATGGTGAACATCCTGAGGCCTTCAGCCTGGACCGTGAGGCCGCCTTTGTTACCGGCCTGGCTGGCCTGCGCTCCGCCTTCCCTAGACTCAAGATTGTGCTCGAGCATGTATCCTCGGTGGCTGGTCTGGAAGCCGTTCTCGCAGACGGCCCGCTGACTGCCGCCACGGTGACCGTTCATCACCTGTTGTATACCCTCGATGATATGGTAGGTGGCAAGCTCGATCCCCATCTGTTCTGCAAGCCGCTGCTCAAGCGGCCCGAGGACCGGAAACGTTTGGTTGAGGCGGCGCTATCGGGCAGCCCGAAAGTGTTCTTTGGCTCTGATAGCGCGCCCCACACCCGCGAGCACAAGGAATCGGCCTTGTGCAGCGCCGGTTGCTACAGCATGCCTGTGAGTCTGAGCCTGCTGGTCAGCCTGTTTGAGGCCTACGGTGCGCTAAACTGCCTCGAACCGTTTGTCAGCCGGTTCGGAGCCGAGTTTTATGGACTGACCCTCAACCAGGGGATCGTTACCTTTGTCAAAGAACCCTGGACGGTCTCAAAACTCTACCACGGAGTTGTTCCCCTTCAATCCGGAGCCACCCTTCCCTGGTCGCTTGATTCGTCTCAAGGAGTCTGAAATGGCCTACGACCCCAACAATCTTTTCGCCAAAATTCTGCGAGGCGAAATTCCCTGTCATAAGTTGTATGAGGACGACCGATGTCTGGCCATCCTCGATATTTTCCCCATCAACCCCGGTCACCTGCTCGTGATCCCCAAGGCCCTCGCTGTGACGGTTCCCGAACTGGACCCGGCTTTGGCGGCCCATATGTTCACCGTGGGGGCCAAGCTGTCCCAGGTGGTTCGAAAGGCGGGGCCGAAGTGCCAAGGGGTCAACTTTTGGATCAGCGATGGTGCTCCTGCCGGGCAGGAAATTCCTCACGTCCATCTGCATATTGTCCCCCGGTTCGAGGGAGACGGGTTCGGCTTTCGCACGGGCCCGAACAACCGCAAGCCCCAAGATCCGGCGGTTCTGAAAGCTCTGGCGGAAACCTACCGGGCCGCCCTGGAGAGCCTCTAGTGCTGGTAGTTCCCGCCATTGATCTGTTGGGGGGCCGCTGCGTCCGTCTGCACCAGGGGGATTACGCCCAGGCCGAAACTTATGACCTCGATCCCATTGAGGTGGCGCAGGGTTTCGTTGCGGCCGGGGCTCAGCGCATTCACCTGGTCGACCTGGACGCCGCCCGTACGGGGTCGGCCACCAACCGCGCCGTCATCGGAGCCATCCGCAAGGCGGTGGAGGTGCTGGTCGAGGTCGGTGGCGGCATCCGCAGCGACGATGATGTGAAGGCGCTGATCGACCAGGGTGTCGACCGGCTGGTGGTCGGTACCGTGCTGGTGAAGAACCCAGAACGCGTCGCGGGGTGGGCCGCACGGTTCGGGGCGAAGTTTGTCGCGGGTATCGATGCCCGCGACGGTGAGGTGAAGGTTTCCGGCTGGGAGGAGGGCAGTGCCCTTCAGGACGTGGACCTCGCCGCCCGGTGCCGCCGTCTGGGTCTGATCAGCATTGTTTATACCAACATTGCCCGCGATGGCACCCTGGGCGGCCCCGACCTCGAGCGCACCCTGCTGGTGGCTGAGGCTGCCGGGCTGCCGGTCATTCTGTCGGGGGGCATTGCCTCGCTGGACGACTTTGAAACCATCCGCCGGGCCGACCACCCGCTGCTGGCCGGGGTCATCACCGGCAAGGCCTTGTACAAGAACCGCATCGACCTGGCCGAGGTGATAGCGAAATACCAAGACAACCGGCACGGAGGCCTGTGGTGAACGACGGACTGACCCTTCCCTTGGAGGTTCGTTCCCCCCGGGACGAACTGGTCGGCATTTTGCTAATGAACGCCAAGGCCGCCAACAAAAGCAGGGAACGCGCCGAACTGTGGACCGTAGTCCCCGGGGCGGCTGTCGCCCACGCGAACCCCGTGCTCTCCATCGAAGGAGCTCGGTTTTCCAGTCTCGAGGTGGTCGATGGAAGTCGTTACCGAGTTGTATTGGCTGACCAGCCTTCGGTGGCTGCTGTGAAGGCCGCCCTGGTTGAACGATTTGCCGGTTTGGCCGCGGTCGACCTTCCCGATGCCCCCACGGCCTCCGGCAACCAGCCCACCCTCGAAAAGCTGAAACAAGTCATTGCGGCGAGGACAAGATCCGCAAAAAGACCGGCGAAGAGGCCATCGAATTGCTGTTGGCCACCACCCACAAGGACATCGTCAGCGAGTCGGCAGACCTGATCTACCACCTGATGGTGCTGCTGGAAGTCAAAGACATTCCCGTGGGCGAGGTGCTGGCAGAACTCGAAGGCCGGATGAAATAGCCGTATTTCAGGCTTATGAAGGTCCTGCGGTTTATCCAAGCTTCTGTCTGGAGTCGACTCACGAGCGACCAAAGAATCGTGCTTCTCTTCGGACCTCGGCAGACAGGCAAGTCGACCCTGGCCCGGTCGGTCATCGAGGCTTCAGGGTTCCCGTGGGTGGTCCTCAATGGCGACAACCCCGAAGATGTCGACCTTCTCACCCGGCCGACGGATTTGAAGCTCTCGGGTCTCCTTTCGGGAGCCCAGGGTTTTTTTCTCGACGAGGCCCAGCGAATACCCGAGGTCGGCCTCACCCTCAAACGCATCCACGACCTTTTTCCTGGGCTGAAGGTCCTGGTCACGGGGTCGTCGAGCCTGGAAATCGGCGACCAAGTCCGCGAAGCGCTAACCGGAAGAACTTGGACCTACACCCTCTTTCCCATCGCCGCCCTAGAACTGGCCTCGATGCTGTCGCCGGTGGACCTCGACCGCCGTCGTGACGAGCTTCTTGTTTTGGGGGGCTACCCGGCCCTCCTCTCGCTGGACAACCGCCAAGACCGAATCGCACACCTCAAGGAACTCACCAACGCCTACCTTTACAAAGACATTCTCGATCTGGCCGGCCTTCGAAATCCGCGGAAGCTCAGGGATCTGCTCCGCCTTCTGGCTTGGCAGGTGGGCAACGAAGTCTCGTTCCACGAACTGGGCACCCAGTGCGGCCTGAGTACCGACACGGTGATCGCCTACATTGATCTGCTCGAAAAATCCTTTGTGGTGTACCGGCTGGGGGCCTGGAGCCGCAACCTCCGCAAGGAGGTGACCAAGAAGTGCAAGGTCTACTTTGTCGACAACGGGGTACGCAATGCCCTTATCGATGACTTCAAGGAGCTTTCGCTGCGAAACGATGTCGGAGCGCTGTGGGAGAATTTCCTGGTTTCCGAGCGCCGCAAGCGCAACGCCTACTCGGGGTTCTATGGGAGTTCCTGGTTCTGGCGGTTGCAGACCGGCGCCGAGCTGGACTACGTCGAGGACAGTGACGGCCGCCTGGAAGCCTTCGAGTTCAAATGGGGCGACAAACCGGCCCACGTACCGGCCAGCTTTGCCACCGCCTACCCCGACCACGGATTCACCCGGGTGGGAAGGGAGAATTGGCAGGGGTTTGTGGTGGGATGAGGGTACGACCAAAGTAAGGATTAATCGCGGATTGGTCGCGACTATTCCACGGCGTAGCCATTTTTGGTCTTGACATAGGTACCAAGCCGGAAAACAATAAGGCCATGACACGCTGGCTGATCGTCGCATTGCAGAACGTCTTTGCCACTGACAGACAAATGGCATTCCTTCTAGGGCCTCGGCAGGTCGGAAAGACCTGGATCGCCTGTCACTTGGGGAATGGGGTCCAATATTTCAGCTGGGATGTGTCCGATGACCGGCGCCTGATCCTGACCGGTGGACGGGAGCTGGCCGAGCGTGCCGGGCTCTATACCCTGTCAGACAAACCTCCCGTTGTCGTTTTTGATGAGCTCCATAAATTTCCCCGCTGGAAGGACTTTCTCAAAGGCTTCTTCGACACCTGGGAGGGGAAGTGCCGTATCGTTGTGACGGGCAGCGCGGCTCTTGATGCCTTCTCTCAAGGCGGCGACAGTCTGATGGGGCGCTACTTTTTGTGGCACTGCCACCCGCTTGCCTGGGCTGAGGTTCTGGCCGACCCCGAGGGTGCCTCCTTGGATGATGAAGACGCTGTGTGGCGTCTTTATGAGACCCTGGGAGGCTTTCCCGAACCTTTTCTTCGCCGAGACCCCGCCTTCTGGCGGAGGTGGCGGGCGTTGCGCTGGAAACAGCTGTTCCGCGAAGACGTGCGCGATCTGACCGCTTCCCTGGATCTGGACCGCATCGAGACCCTGGGGCAGATTCTTTTGGAACAAGCGACCGGCCAATGCACGTGGTCAACGCTTGCGACGCGGTTGCAGGTCTCACAGGATACCCTGCGTCGCTGGGTGAGCCTGCTGGAGTCGCTCCACACGATTTTTCTGCTGCGACCTTGGTCAGCCAACGTCAGCCGATCGTTGCTGAAAGAGCCCAAAGTGTTCTTTGCCGATTGGTCGTGGATCACCGACCGGGGAGCCAGGGTCGAGAATCTAGCCGCCTGTCAGTTGAGGTCTCAGTTGGCGTTTTGGCAGGATCAGGGCCTAGGGGAGTTTGGACTGTGGTATCTACGGGACAAGGATGGCCGGGAGGCCGATTTTCTGGTCAGTCGTGACGGCAAGCCTTGGCTGGTTTTGGAGGTGAAGGCCTCTGAAACCAAACTGAGCCCAGGATTCCTCTACATGGCCAAACAGGTTGGTGCCCGCCATAACTTCCAGCTGGTCTGCGACCTGCCCGAAGTGGAGGCCGACCCGTTTTCACGTGGACCGGAACCGCTGGTGGTGCCGATGCGAACCTTTCTCAGGAGATGGGGGCTTGCCCCCCCGCCTTGAAACCTGTACCTCTTAGGGATGCGAAAACCCTACCTGGATCGTCTGAAGGACGGCGTACTGCTGTTCGACGGGGCCATGGCCACCTACCTTTTCAGTCAGGGTGTCTACCTGAAGAAGTGCTTCGAAGAAGTGTGTCTGAGCCATCCGCATTTGGTGCTCGACGTGCACCGCGAGTACATCGCCCGGGGCGCGCAGGCTATTGAAACCAATACCTACGGTGCCAACCCACTGAAGCTGGCGGGGTTCCATCTGGCCGACAAGACCGAACAGATCAACCGCGAGGCGGTGTTGTTGGCACGGCAGGCGGCGGGGGACGAGGTGTATGTCGGAGGCAGCGTCGGGCCTACAGGCCGCATTCTGGAACCCGAAGGGCCGCTCACCGAGGCCGAGGCCAAGGAGAGTTTCCGGGCGCATATCGGCGCTCTGATCCGCGCGGGAATCGACTTTGTGCTGCTGGAAACCTTTCAGAGCCGACGCGAAATGGCGCTGGCGGTCGAGGTGATCAAGGAGCTCGACCCAGCAATTCCCATTCAGGCGCAGTTCACCTACGGGCGTGGCCTGTTCGTCGGCGAGGAATTCTACCTGCACGAGGCCGAGGCCTGGGGACCGTTTCTCGAAGAGCTGCCTGTCGATGTGGTGGGGGTCAACCTGATGGGGCCGGCCGACGCCCTCGAAACCGTTGCCGTGTTGAAAAAACATTTGACCAAACCGCTGGCCGTCATGCCCGACTCGGGTATGCCCAAGGAGGTCGACGGCCGCCAATTCTACTTGATGACCCCCGACTACTTTGCCGAATACGCCAAGTTGTTCCTTGACGCCGGGGTTTCGGTCATTGGGGGCTGCTGTGGCACCACACCCGAATACATCGGCAAGGCGGGCGAGGCCATTCTTTCCTTCGACGCGGGACGGCGGCAGGTGAAGTGGCTGCCTCTCAAGGCTGAGGTGCCTGAGAAAGTTCCGTTGCCGCTGGCGCAGCGTTCAGCGCTGGGGGCGGCCCTGGTCCGGGGGGAATGGGTGGCTACTGTTGAACTGGTACCGCCCTTGGGCATCGACCCGGCCGCCATGCTCGAGAAGGCTGTTGCCCTCGAGGCCGGCGGTGTGAAGTTCGTCAACCTTCCCGATGGTCCAAGGGCCAGCGCGCGTCTGGGAGCCCTGGTTTCAGCCAGCCTCATCGCCCAGAAAACCAAACTCGAGCCCATTCTCCACATGGCCTGCCGCGACAAAAACCTCATTGGTTTGCAGGGCGATTTGTTCGGTTACCACGCGCTGGGACTGCGCAACGTGCTTCTGGTCACCGGCGATCCCCCCAAGGTTGGAAAGTACCCCGATGTCACCGGGGTGTTCGATGTCGACAGCATCGGCCTGACCAAGGTGGTCCGCCGCTTCAACGCCGGTATCGATATGGGTGCCGAGGCCCTGCCCCAGGCCACCAGCTTTGTGTTCGGCAGCGGGGTGAACCCCGCGTTTCCCGTGCCGCAGACCGAACTGGAGCGCGCCCGCCAGAAGGCCCAGGCGGGCACCGAGTACTTCATCACCCAGCCCGTGTGGGATGCCGATCAGCTGGAGCGGTTTCTCGATGAGCTGCAGAAGACCAACGTGCCTGTGATTCTGGGGGTTTGGCCGCTGGCAAGCTACCGCAACGCGTTGTTTTTGGCCAACGAGGTGCCAGGGGTGGTCATTCCTCGGGAGGTTCTCGAGCGTATGGAGAAGATCACCGACAAAGAAGCCGGCCGCCAGGAAGGAATCCGCCAAGCCCGGGACATTCTTGCCCGGTTGAGGCATAGGGTGGCGGGTGTTCAGGTCAGCCCGCCGTTTGGCAATGTAAAGACCGCTCTCGAAGTTCTCAGGGAGGATACGTTATGATTCATCACAATTCACCAGAATTGGAGATTACCACAGGTCCGGGCGTCACCCGGCAGCTTTTGGCATCCGGAGGTGGCCTGATGGCCGTGGAGTTCCGCTTTGCCAAAGGTTCGGTCGGGGCCTTGCACAGCCATCCGCATGAACAGATCGGCTATGTTCAGAAGGGTCGGTTTGAGTATACCCAGGACGGAGTCAAAACCGTTTTGGTACCGGGAGACACCTACTATGTCCGTCCCGACGCTGTGCATGGCGTTGTGGCCTTGGAAGATGGCATTCTGATCGATGTTTTCACGCCCCAGCGGCAGGACTTTCTGGCAGCCAAGCCATGAATCAGCTCAGCCTTTCCCCACGGTTTTTCCAGTTTCTGGGGGATTACGCCCGCTCGATCGGCAAGTCCCCGGAACGCATTGTTGAAGAGGCGGTATCGCAGGCGATTCTGCGCCACTCCTCGCCCGACGAACCCTCCCGCCATGACGCCCAGGTGCTCATGCCTGGTTCCGTGCAGAAACGACTGTTCTCGCTGCTGCCCGATCTGGAACCTCGCACTGGAACAGAGTCGCCCTTTGGGGTTTTGCTGGAACGCCTTCCCGATAAAAACTGGCACTACCAGGTCTGCCGCTTGGAAGAATGGTGGTTTCTGGTGATTTCTGACCAGCCCGAAGACCTGCCCGACCCCATCGACGTCAAGTCTGTTGAGGCCAGTCAGGCCTACTGCTGGATTTTTGGCTACACGAAAACCGTGAAACTCTGGTCGGCACCTACCCGGTTCCTCGTGGTGTTCTAGACCATAACACCGTGCAGACGGGCGTAGCGGCCCCCGAGCGCCAGCAGCTCGGTATGGTTGCCGGTCTCAGCAATCCGTCCGGCTTCCATGACAAAAATGCGGTCGGCATTCTGTATGGTCGAAAGACGGTGGGCGATGACAAAACTGGTACGGCCCTGCAGAAGTTTGGCCAGTCCCTTCTGTACCAAACGTTCGGTTTCGGTGTCCACGGAACTGGTGGCTTCGTCGAGGATCAGCAAGGCCGGATCGGCCAGAAGGGCACGGGCAAAACTGATCAGCTGGCGCTGGCCCATGGACAGGCGCAAACCCCGTTCGCTGACGGCCGTGGCGTAACCGTCGGGCAGTTTCTCGATGAAGTCATGGGCATGGATGGAGCGGGCCGCTGCTTCGATCTGGGCATCGGTGGCGTCGAGTTTCCCGTACCGGATGTTGTCCGCGATGGTTCCTGAAAACAAAAAGTTGTCCTGACTCATCACCCCGACATGACGGCGCAGCGAAGCCAGGGTCAGGGTGTCCAGGGGCTGTCCGTCCAGTAGGATGGTTCCGGCTGAGGGGGTGTAGAAACGGCTGAGAAGGTTGACCAGGGTGGTTTTGCCGGCCCCGGTCGCTCCCACCAACGCAATCGTTTCACCGGGTTTCACGTGGAAGTTCATGTCCTCGAGGACGGGAACTCCTGTGTCGTAGGAAAAATCGACATGGCGGAACTCCACCTCACCTTGGACTGTGCTGACGTCGCGGGCTAGGGGAGCATCGATAATCCCCACCGGTTCATCGATGGTTTCAAAAATCCGTTCCAGATACGCCGCCGATTGTACCAGGCTGGTGTAGAACGCTCCGATGGTGTTGATGGGGGCCCAGAACCGCCAGATGTAGCCCACAAAGGCCACAATGATACCGACGCTGATGGCATCGCGGAACCAATCCACCACGGCCACGTAGACTAACGCCACACCGAGCACCGAAAGGATTTCGATGATGGGCCAGGTGGCGAACAAAATGCCGACGGCCTTCATCCAGCTCACCCGCCACGCCTCGCCGACCCGGCGGAAGATCGACTCGTTTTCCGGTTCCCGTGCAAAGCTCTGCGTGATTTTGACACCGGCCAAGCTTTCATGGAGGTAGGCGTTGAGGTTGGACTGCTTGCGGCTGAGGTCCTGGTACGCCCGGCGTTGACGCCGCTGCATCAGAAGAATGGCCGCAAACAGGGCGGGCAGCACGGTGAGGCAGATCAGGGTGAGCCTCAGGTCCAAAAACACCATGAAGCCGACAATAAAAGCCAGACTGAACAGATCGGCAATCAGATTGATCAGACCGTTGGACAGCAGATCGGAAAGTGAGTTTACATAGTTCACCACACGGATCAGGATTTTTCCGTGGGGGCGGGAGTCGAAGTAGCTGAAGGGGAGTTCCTGCAGCCGGGTGAAGATATCGGTTCTCAGGGCATGGATGACATTCTGGCCAATGCCGTTCATCACACGGATGCGGAAGTACAGAGCCACAGAACCAATCAGCACGGTAACCAAAATGCCGAAGGAGAGAAGAATCAGGTACCCCAGGTCGTGGCGGGGCAGGGCGACATCCAAGGCCTGTTGGATGAGCCAAGGGGGAAGCAGGCCTGCGAAGCTGGCCGTCACCATCAAGGCAACAGCCCCGGTCACCGGTCTTCGGAACGGTTTGAGGTAGGCCAAAATGCGGCGCACCGCGTGGACGTTGAATTCCTGGTTCAGGTCTTCATCGACATCGTACTTATTGCGCGCCATGATCGTCTCCCACTTCGAGGCCCAGTTGGTGAAAGTGCACGTCACGATACCAGCCTGGTTCTTGAATCAGGTCGCTATGGCGGCCTTTCTGCAGAATTCTGCCCTTGCCTAGAACGAGAATCAGGTCGGCATGGGCAATGGTCGAAATGCGGTGGGCCACCAGGAACATGGTTTTTTTTCCGTGCAGGGCTCGCATCGTCTCTTGCAGATGCTGTTCGGTTTCCAAGTCAACGGCGCTGGTGGTGTCGTCAAGAACCATAACAGGCGGATCCGCCAGAAGCAGGCGGGCCAGGGCGACCCGTTGTCGTTGCCCTCCCGAAAGGCCGATACCGCGTTCGCCGACAATGGTGTCGTAGCCGTCCGGCAGGCGGGAAATGAAGTCGTGGGCCATCGCCTGCTTCGAGGCTGCCACAGCCTCTTCAACAGTGGCATTGGGATTGCCAAAGACAATGTTTCCTTCGAGCGTATCAGAAAACAGAAAGACGTCCTGCATGGCAAAGCCCACCGACGGTCTCAGCCTCTCCAAGGGCCAGTCACGCAGGTCGATGCCGTCCAGCAGCACCTGCCCCGCTGTCGGGTCTTGAAAGCGGGCCAGCAGCCGCACCAGCGTCGATTTTCCCGAGCCCGTCGGACCGACGATTCCCACGGTCTGGCCGGATTCCACGGTGAAGCTCAAATCGGAAAGGATGGGCTCCTTTGCGTAGGCAAAGTCCACATGCCGGAATTCGAAGCGTCCCTTGGCTTTTCCCTCGGGAAGAGCAACCGGATGGGCCGAAGGCTTGAGGCTGCTCTCAACACGGCTCAGTTCATAAATCCGTTCCAGACTGGCCACGAAACGCTGCAAATCATTGATCAGCCAGCCGCTCATGCGCAGCGGTTGGGTGAGTGCCCAAACCAGGCCCGTGAAAACGACCAGCGACCCCACGGTCATCTGGTTTTCCAGAATCAGCCAGCCTCCCCCCAACACCATAATCACCATGAGCAGACCCGAGAATCCTTCAATGATGGGGATGTACTTGCCCCAAACCGCCGCCGCATCCAGGTTGCGCTGGCGGTATTCGTCGTTCTCCACCCGGAACTTTCTCAGCTCTTCCTGCTCGCGCACAAACGCTTTGACAACCCGGTTGCCGGCGATGTTCTCCTGAACCACCGAGTTGAGTTTGGAAAACTGGGCGCGGACCTTGCTGAACTGGGGGCGGACATCCTTTGCCAGAAAGAACGTGGCAAGGGCAATGAACGGCGTTACCAGCAGGAGGACAGCCATCAGCCCGGCGTGAATGGTGAAAAGGACAGTAACGGAGAAGATAAACACAAGCACATTCTCAAAAATCTGATAGCCGACCCAGGAAATGGTGTGTCGGCACATGTCCAGATCGCTGGTCATCAGCGCCATAAGGTCACCGGTGCGGGTGCGGTCATAGTAGGCAAAGTCGAGATGCTGCAAGCGGGTGAAAAGACTTTCCCTCAAAGCCTTGACCATCCGTTGGCTCGAATTTTCGAAGGTCATGACAAACATCCAGCGCAGGGTCATGCGCAGCACCGTAGCACCAATGAGAAGGCCGAGCAGGGGCCAAAGGAGGCCGAAGTCCCGTCCCAAGATGACCTTGTCAACCAGAATACCGGTGAGCATGGGATTGACCATGCCCAAGGCACTGCAAATGACCGTCAATACCAATGCTCCGACCAACCAGTAGCGGTCGCGGCGCAAAAAACCCCAGAACCAGCGGAACATACAGGACTCCTAGGGTCAGGTTAGGTCCGACGGGTCCTCAAGGACTATGGCTCAAGTTGACCAGGCCATGTAAAATGTTGACATGACTGTCCTCGATACGGGCTACAGTTCCACCGACTCGATCGTGCTGCACAGCCATCCTGGCACCGATCTGTACGAGTTCCACTATTTTCTCGATGGATACGGCACTTTCTGGAACTCCGGCCGGGTTCTCCCCATCGAACCAGGGGTTCTGTTTCTCTCCGGCCCGGACGATGCTCATGGTGCGCGCTTGAACCCCGGCTCACAGCGTTTCCGAATGTACTACTTGCAGTTTACCAGTGCCGCCGATCCCGACCATCTGGTTTCGGCTCTGGTGAGCCGGTTTCCTGTAGACTCTCCGCTCAAAGTAGGACGGGCGCACGCGGCGGCTTTTGAGGAGATCCGTCGCCGCAGGGTCAGCGCAGAACCCTTGGTCCGCCGTTCCGCCGACTACCGCTTTTTGACATTGGCCTGCGACCTGGCCGGTGCTGATGCGGCTCCCACCACCACAGGAGTCCGCTACATTGAAGAAGCTCTGAATCTCATGCAGCGTTCTGTCCATGCTCCTATGGACCTTGAGACTCTTGCGGGAAAGCTGGGCATCGATAAGTCGTACTTTGTCCGGTTTTTCAAGAAGCACGTCGGTCAATCCCCCATGCGTTATTACCTGGGACTGCGCCTGGACTCTGCCAAGCACAGGCTGCGCAACAGCGATGAAGGGTTGCGGGCTATTGCGCTCGACCTGGGTTTTCATGATGAATTCCACTTCAGCCACCAGTTCAAAACCCATGTGGGCCAGAGCCCGGTGGCCTTCCGACAGTCAAGGCGGGCTCCCTAGGGGACAGTTAGGGCCGTTTCAGCGACGCCAGGACTTCTTCCAGAAGGGCTTTCTGCTCCGCTTCCCTCCTGTAATACTCCTCTTCCTTATGGGCCACATAGGCCTCCCGTTCCTTGGTCTGGGCCTCTCGTTCTTCCGGTGTTCGAGGGCGCCGAAAAGCGACCAGCACATCGTAGGCAGGGGAGGGGGTTTTGTCGAAACAGTGAACCAGCTCAGTCCCTGTGTAGGTCCAACCCGGATGAGCCTCGAGCCAGCGAACCCGTTTTTTTTCTACCTCGGCGGCCAGCACATCGATACTGAGGCTGTCTCCATGGCAAATTCGATCTCCATCCCGCACCATGGGGTCAGTCAATTCCGAAGGAATGTAGAACTTCATGGGCGGCATGCTTTGAGGATAAGGTGCTGCCTGTTGGATTTCCAGGGGATCGTGTCTTAGACTTGGCAACATGAAGCACTATGACCTGATTGTCTTGGGGGGAGGGCCTGCCGGAGAAAAGGCGGCCGTCAAGGCCGGGTACCACGGCAAGAGAGTCGCCCTTGTGGAACGCTATTCCGAGCCGGGCGGTTCGACGGTTCACAATGGAACTCTTCCTTCCAAGGCTCTGAAAGAAACGGCGCTCTATCTTTCTGGGAAAACTGAACGCGGGGTGTACGGCGTTGACCGCGAACTGTCCAAGGCTTTCACCATTGACGATTTCTTTTTCCGCAAGAATCAGGTCACCAAGAGCGAGGTCAGCACCATTAACATCAACCTTGAGGCTCACTTGGTGGATCTTTACCAGGGCCGGGGTGGATTTGAGGACGAACATACCATCCGCATCACCGGCGAACCCGACATTTTGATCAGCGCTGACTTCATTCTGATCGCCACGGGCAGTTTTCCCTTCCACCCGACGTACCTCAAATTCGATGCCAAGCGCATCCATGATTCCAATACGATTTTGAAGCTGGCCCGGTTTCCCCAGTCGCTGGTGGTCATCGGCGCCGGGGTCATCGGCTGCGAATACGCCACCATTTTCAGCACCATCGGCACCAAGGTCACCTTGATCGAAGGCCGCGATTCTGTCCTGCCCTTTTTGGATAAAGAGGTCACCACCGAACTGGTACGCCAGATCCGCGAAGGCGGTGTCGAGGTGCTCTTCAACACCGCCGTCGAAAGCGTGGAAGACCCCAACGATGAATCCCTGCCCCTGCAGGTGCATCTCAAGTCGGGGCGGGTTCTGGAAACCGACATGCTTTTGTTCGCGGCGGGCCGCGCAGGGCGCACCGATGCCCTGCACCTGTCCAAGATCGGACTGGAAAAAAGTGACCGGGGGTTGGTTCCAGTCAATGAGCGCTATCAGACCAAAATTCCCCACATCTATGCGGCGGGAGATGTCATCGGATTTCCCAGTCTGGCCAGCACGTCCATGGACCAGGGCCGGGTCGCGGTCACTCAGATGTTTCAGCTGGAGGGGTACGAAAGCCTCGCCCATGTGTTCCCCTACGGAATTTATACAGTCCCTGAGGTTTCCATGGTCGGCATGACCGAAGAAGAAGCCCAGAGAAAGGGGCTGCCCTTCGGGGTCGGCCGGGCGCACCACGCCCAGATGCCGCGCGGTAAAATTCAAGGGGCCAAGGATGGGTTTTTGAAACTCGTCTATGAACAGGGCTCCCATCGGATTCTAGGTGTTCATATCATCGGTCACCTGGCCAGCGAGCTCATCCATTTTGGGGTGCTGATTGTTGAGGCGGGCAAAACTCTGGAAGACGTCAGCTCCATGGTCTTCAACTGCCCCAGCCTGCATGAGCTGTACAAATATGCGGCCTACGACGGGCTGGCGGAGGAGAGGGGAAAGAAGCTGAGGGTTCTCTGATTACGGGAGCTGGTCGAGCAATTCTGCGGAACGAAGCCCCGTCGGTGTTTCCGGTCCAAGCGCCCGCGCTTCCTGCAACGAAGCCTTTGCCTTCTGCTCATCGTTCAGGGCGTTCCACCAGACCATGCCTCGGGTAAAAACAATGCGCTGTTTCAGATCAGGCCAACTCTGAGCTTGTGCCGAAAGTTTGTCGAGGTCCGTGACCGCTTTCTGGAAATCCGACCCCTCGGTCCAAGTTGAAAGCAACCGCAGGTAGGCATTGAACACCAAATAGCGGGCCTTGAGTCCCGCCTTGTTGTCTTTATCCTCTTGAACAATTTTCAGCGGCAGATCTCCGTACTGAGCGCTTAGACCCCAGGCCTCGGCTTGGCGAAACAGAGCATCTTGGGCCTTGGCCCGATCGACTCCTGCAGCACTTTTTTTCAAGGTGTCAGACAAGGCCGTAAGGACTTTCTTCTGCCCGTCCATCCCCTCGACCATTTGAAAGAAGGCTTTGGTCCCCCCGGCCAGGTAGCCGGTGTACTGGCCGTACAACAGTCCCTGGGAGTCGAGAAGCATGTAGGTGGGGTAACCTTCGAAGGGGTACTTTTCGGCTAGTTTTTGGTTTTGGACCCGAAGTTTTTCGCTTTGGACGATTTTTCGCGGGTAGTCGAGCCGCAAGAGGACGTATTTTGCAGGAGCGTCTTTCAAGAAATCAGGGCGGGAGAACACCTCAGCTTCCATTCGCTGGCAGGGAGGACACCAATCTGAACCCGTGATGTCGACCAAAATGGGCTTGCCGGATGCGGCAGAAGCTTTCTTGGCCGCCTCGAAATCTTCAATCCAGGGTCCTTCGGCAAGTAAGGGGAGGACAGACCCCAATAGGATCAGGAAAGAAAACAGCAACCGGACCATACACACCCCCATCAATCTCACAAGTTCTCACTAAGGAACAGCTTTTCATGCCTGCGGTCAAGGGTTTACACTCGCATCCATGCTGCAGACCACCGCTCTGATCTTCGCGCTGAATCTTTTCGCCCTTCCTATGGACGTCCAATGGGGTGACGATGTGGCTTACAAAGCCACGGGTTTGTTTCTGCGGACGGCTTCCAAGGCCGCTTTGGTCGAAACCGGCGTTGCCAAGGCTGTGCTCTTCCGGCGGGGCGGGGCCACGGGCTGGTCACAGGCGAAGGCAGCCGATGGAAGTCCACTTGTTCTGAAGCTGGAGGCCGGCCGGGTCTATGTTTTTGTGGTCAAAACCAACGGCAACGGTGAAATTGTGCCCCTCGACGTTCCTGCCACCAAGAATCCGAAAATACTGTTTGTGAATGCCGCCAAGGGACCGGCGGCCACCCTGCGCCTGGGGGCTTCGGCCGACGGTCTTGAGCCAGGGTGGACGGCGTTTGTCGACGCGGCTCCCGGGGTTCAGACCCTCACTTGGTCATGGCCTACCATGCCGCCGGGGACCGACTTCTACAAGGCTTCGTCCACCCAACCCGGCCAGCCGGGCACCACCAAGCTGCTTGAAGGGCACTGGTATGTGGCGGTGGTTTCGGGTTCTGCGGGCCAAGTTTACGATATCACCCCCTAAGCCTCACTCCCTAGGATAGACCCGCCCCAGCATCTGTTGCACGGCGGTGCGCAGGCCACGGTCGGCACCCGGTTTCCAGGGAGGCAGCACAAAGCCGATGTCGTAGTCGCCCAGATCGGGTTCGGGGTTCCAGACTTCCAGGCCGGCGGCAAAGGGGCTGTTGTCCAGAACGATGCGGGGGACAAGTCCCAGCCCCTGACCCAGACGTGCCAGCGCTAAAATGGCTTCGTTCCCGGCCGTCTCGGCGGCCACATGCACCTTGAGGTCGCGCTGCCGGGCCCAGCGGTCAAACCGTTCCCTGGCCAGACCCCTCCGGGGCAAAATCAACGGTACTCTAGACCAGTCGGGCAGTGCGCCCGTCACCAGCCCCTGGGCCGCCACAAACACCAGCGGTGTCTTGCGCACCGAAAAACAATCCATGCCGGGAAACCCGTCAGGAGGCAGCGCCGCCAGCGCCAGATCCACCCGCCCGTCGCGCAGAACGCTTTCGGCATCGGCCGGGTCGCCGGTTTCCACCGA